>NZ_JBFTLU010000137.1:0-15170 GCF_056396605.1 Pseudomonas sp. 05T35 | reverse complement strand
CTATCGTTCATTCAAGATGACATTCACACCTGAGGATCTAGCCTTGTGAGAAACCTTCTTCGAGGAATGCTTGTCGTTATTTGCTGCATGGCAGGGATAGCGGCGGCAGATGAAAAGAACATTCTGGTCACCAGCGGCAGTGACCGGGCAACACCGATTGCGGTCGTTCCATTTGGCTGGCAGGGCGGTAGCGTCCTGCCGGACGACATGGCGGAAATCATCGGTAACGACCTGCGCAACTCGGGTTACTACTCGCCGATTCCAAAGCAGAACATGATCAGCCAGCCGACTCAGGCCAGCGAAGTCATCTACCGTGACTGGAAGGCCCTGGGCGCCCAGTACATCATGGTCGGCAGCATCGTTCCGGCGGGCGGTCGCCTGCAGGTGCAATACGCACTGTTCAACGTCGCGACCGAGCAGCAAGTGCTGACCGGTAGCGTGTCGGGTGGCGTCGATCAACTGCGCGACATGGCGCACTACATCTCCGACCAGTCGTTCGAAAAACTGACCGGCATCAAGGGCGCGTTCTCCACACGCCTGCTGTATGTAACGGCTGAACGTTTTTCGGTGAACAACACGCGCTACACCCTGCAGCGTTCGGACTACGACGGTGCTCGTGCCGTGACCCTGCTGCAATCGCGTGAGCCGATCCTGTCGCCGCGTTTCGCTCCCGATGGCAAGCGCATTGCCTATGTGTCGTTCGAGCAGAAGCGTCCGCGCATTTTCATGCAGAACATCGACACCGGTCGCCGCGAGCAGATCACCAACTTCGAAGGCCTCAACGGCGCGCCAGCCTGGTCGCCGGATGGTTCGCGCCTGGCGTTTGTGCTGTCCAAGGACGGCAACCCGGACATCTACGTGATGAACCTGGCTTCGCGTCAGATCAATCGTGTGACGGCTGGTCCTGGCATCAACACCGAACCGTTCTGGGGCAAGGATGGTTCGACCATCTACTTCACCTCCGACCGTGGCGGCAAGCCGCAGATCTACAAGACCAACACCAATGGTGGTGGTGCGGAGCGTGTGACCTTTATCGGCAACTACAACGCCAACCCGAAACTGTCGGCTGACGAAAAGACGCTTGTCATGATTCACCGTCAGGATGGCTTCACCAATTTCCGGGTGGCGGCTCAGGATTTGCAGCGCGGTAGTGTAAAGATCCTGACAGACACCAACCTAGATGAGTCAGCCACTGTTGCGCCCAACGGCACCATGGTAATCTACGCCACCGCCCAGCAGGGCCGGGGAGTCTTGATGCTCGTGTCCATCAATGGACGCGTAAGGCTCCCGCTTCCTACCGCTCAAGGCGAAGTCAGAGAACCTTCCTGGTCCCCTTACCTGAACTGACGCGGCGCTACACGTTTTACTTAACACATTGGGGTTCATTAGGAGTTTCACGATGGAAATGCTGAAGTTTGGTAAGTTTGCTGCGCTGGCCCTGGCCATGGCTGTAGCTGTAGGTTGCTCGTCCAAAGGCGGCGACAACGCCGGTGCAGGCGCTGTAGATCCAAACGCTGGTTACGGCGCTAACACTGGTGCAGTTGACGGCTCCCTGAGCGAAGAAGCTGCTCTGCGCGCAATCACCACCTTCTACTTCGAATACGACAGCTCGGACCTGAAGCCAGAAGCCATGCGCGCTCTGGACGTTCATGCCAAAGACCTGAAAGCAAACGGCGCTCGCGTTGTTCTGGAAGGCAACACCGACGAACGTGGTACTCGTGAGTACAACATGGCACTGGGCGAGCGTCGTGCGAAAGCCGTTCAACGCTACCTGGTACTGCAAGGTGTTTCCCCAGCTCAGGCGGAACTGGTTTCCTACGGTAAAGAGCGTCCAGTTGCTACTGGCCACGACGAGCAGTCCTGGGCTCAAAACCGTCGCGTCGAACTGCGTAAGTAATTCGTCATGCGAACGTGCCGTCGTGCTGTAACTATTCTGGCTCTCAGTCTCGCACCGCTTGCGGTGTGGGCTGCGGTTCCTGTGGTCGATGACAACTCCGGTTATAACAATAGCGGGAGCAGTTATCCGCCTGCGGGTTACGGTACGAACGGCGCCTATGCCGGGGGAGGGGTTACGGCCCCTGCCTCGGCGCAGGGCGTGCTGTTCAACCAACTGCAACAAATGCAGGAACAAATCGCGCGGCAACAGGGTGCGATCGAAGTTCTGCAAAATGATGTAGCGCGCATGAAGCAGGAAAACCTGGAGCGATACCAGGATCTTGATCGGCGTATTGGAACCGGCGGTGCACCCGCTGCGGCTCCTCAAAATTCTCCAGCCGGTGGCGATATGAATAATGCCGCCGGTGCAGCAGCAGCTGCAGGTGCGAGTGCTGCTACTCAAGCCCCTGCGGCCAGCAGCGAACCGGGTGATCCGGCGAAGGAAAAGCTCTATTACGATGCGGCCTTCGACCTGATCAAAGCCAAGGATTTCGACAAGGCCAGTCAGGCGTTTGCGGCATTCCTGCGCAAATACCCGAACAGTCAGTACGCGGGCAATGCCCAATACTGGTTGGGCGAAGTGAACCTGGCCAAGGGCGACTTGCAAGGCGCGGGTCAGGCTTTTGCCAAGGTTTCGCAGCTGTACCCCAAGCACGCCAAAGTGCCTGACTCGCTGTACAAGCTCGCTGATGTAGAGCGCCGCCTGGGTCATACCGACAAGGTCAAAGGCATTCTGCAGCAGGTGGTTTCCCAGTATCCGGGGACTTCCGCCGCTCAGCTGGCCCAACGCGATCTGCAGCGCATGTAAGGCTGTTTGACCCGTTTACAAGAAACCCGCGCTTGCCGCGGGTTTTTTCGTTAGAATTCACCCCCTTTTTTATGAAACACCGCTTTTGGGGATCTGCGCGTTGGCGGGGTTCCCTTAAGTGCCTGACGGAGGCGGACAGCCTGTTTAGCTGTTACGCCCGTGGCGACTATGCAAGACACATTGAGAATTACCGAAGTTTTTTACTCGTTGCAGGGTGAAACGCGGACTGCCGGGCTGCCCACTGTATTTGTGCGCCTGACCGGTTGCCCATTGCGTTGCCAATACTGCGACAGCGCCTATGCCTTCACTGGCGGCACCATTCGCCCACTCGACGATATCCTCGAGCAAGTGGCCGGCTTTCGGCCGCGCTACGTCTGTGTCACCGGCGGTGAGCCATTGGCACAACCTAACGCCATCCCTTTGCTCAAGCAGCTGTGTGACGCCGGTTACCAGGTGTCGCTGGAAACCAGTGGCGCCCTGGATATCTCTGCAGTCGATCCACGGGTCAGCCGAGTGCTCGACCTGAAAACACCCGGGTCGAAAGAAGCGCACCGCAACCTCTATGAGAACATCGCACTGCTGACGGCCAATGATCAGGTCAAGTTCGTGATCTGCTCTCGCGAAGACTACGACTGGGCGGTGTCCAAGCTGATTCAGTACGGTCTCGACCAGCGTGCTGGCGAAGTCCTGTTCTCGCCGAGTCACCATGACTTGAGCGCGCGCGAGCTGGCTGACTGGATTGTTGCGGACAACCTGCCGGTGCGCCTGCAATTGCAGTTGCACAAATATCTTTGGAATGACGAGCCGGGGCGCTGAAATGACTGAACAACTGAACAAAGCAGAAAAACGCGCGGTCATCCTGCTGTCTGGCGGCCTGGACTCGGCAACGGTCGTGGCGATGGCTCGTGCTGAGGGCTACAGCTGCTACACCATGAGTTTCGACTACGGTCAGCGCCACCGCGCCGAGTTGCAGGCTGCCGAACGTGTAGCGCGCGATCTGGGTGTCGTCGAACATAAAGTGATTGGCCTGAACCTGAACGGCATTGGTGGCTCGGCATTGACCGACAACTCCATTGATGTGCCTGAAGCGCCGAGCGAAGGGATCCCGATCACTTACGTGCCGGCCCGCAATACCGTGTTCCTGTCTCTGGCATTGGGCTGGGCTGAAGTGCTCGGCGCGCGCGACATTTTTATCGGCGTGAATGCGGTGGACTATTCCGGTTACCCGGATTGCCGTCCCGAGTTCATCGAAGCCTTCGAGCGCATGGCTAATCTGGCGACCAAGGCCGGGGTAGAGGGGAACGGTTTCCGTATTCAGGCACCGCTGCAAAACCTCAGCAAGGCGAAAATTGTCCAGGCGGGCGTGAAGCTTGGCGTCGACTATGCGCTGACGGTTTCCTGCTATCAGGCGGACGATAATGGCCGTGCCTGCGGCAAATGCGACAGCTGCCGTCTGCGTGCAGAAGGCTTCCTGGCGGCCGGAATCAGCGACCCAACCGTTTATTTTTGATTTATTTCAAATTAGGTGTTGAATAGTCCTTAAAAATCAGTATTATACGCGCCACCACACAGCGGGTCGTTAGCTCAGTTGGTAGAGCAGTTGGCTTTTAACCAATTGGTCGTAGGTTCGAATCCCACACGACCCACCATTTTAAAAAATCTGGAAGGCCCACGTAAGTGAGGATTTCCGGGTTTTTTTTTGCCCGCGATTTGAGTCCGGCTCAATCCGGGCGCAGCACCGCGTGACACAGGTCAGAATGGTCTTTTGCATCTCGGGGATATTCTGTAGCCTTGCGCAGCTTCAACGCTGTCCATGCCTGATGAATACTCACTCTCCCGGCGGTACCTTCTGTGGTCCGGAGCCGGGTGTATACTCGACTTTCGCGCGAAAGCGCCCGTAGGTCTTGCGATCATGACGCAAATTTCAGAACGCCTTCTGGTACAAGCCCACCTCGACGCCAAACAGCCCAAACCGCTGAGCGCCGAAGAGCAAGCTCATTACCGCGCCGCCATCGCCGCCGAGCTCAAGGCTCAGGACGCGGTGCTGGTTGCCCACTTCTATTGTGATCCGATCATTCAGGCACTGGCCGAAGAAACCGGTGGCTGCGTTTCCGATTCCCTGGAAATGGCCCGCTTCGGCAACGCTCACCCGGCCAAGACCGTGGTGGTTGCCGGTGTGAAGTTCATGGGCGAGACCGCAAAAATCCTCAACCCTGAAAAACGCGTACTGATGCCGACCCTGGAGGCGACCTGCTCGCTGGACCTGGGTTGCCCGGTCGACGAGTTCTCGGCGTTTTGCGATCAGCACCCGGAGCGCACGGTGGTGGTGTATGCCAACACCTCGGCAGCGGTGAAGGCGCGGGCGGACTGGGTCGTGACCTCCAGCTGCGCGCTGGAGATTGTCGAGAGCCTGATGGATAACGGCGAGACGATCATCTGGGGCCCGGACAAACACCTGGGCACCTACATTCAGCGCAAGACCGGCGCCGACATGCTGCTCTGGGACGGTGCCTGCATCGTTCACGAAGAGTTCAAGGCCAAGCAGCTGGAAGACATGAAAGCCCTGTATCCGGACGCCGCCATTCTGGTGCACCCGGAGTCGCCGACAGCGGTGATCGAATTGGCCGACGCGGTAGGCTCCACCAGCCAGCTGATCGCCGCTGCGCAAAGCCTGCCGAACAAGACACTGATCGTTGCGACCGACCGCGGCATTTTCTACAAGATGCAGCAGCTGTGCCCGGACAAGGTCTTTATCGAGGCGCCTACTGCCGGTAACGGCGCGGCATGCCGCAGTTGCGCGCATTGCCCGTGGATGGCGATGAACACCCTTGAGCGCACGCTACAGTGCCTGCGTGAGGGCTCAGGCGAGATCTTCGTCGAGCCGTCGCTAATCCCTCAGGCAATTCGCCCGCTCAAGCGCATGCTCGACTTCACCGCGGCAGCGCGGATGAAGCTGGCGGGTAACGCCTGATCATTTGTGGCGAGGGAGCTTGCTCCCGCTCGGCGGCGCAGCCGTCGTAAAGTCCTGCATGTACTTTTAACTGGCAAACCGGGTTAGCAGTTTCAGGGGCGCTTCGCGCCCCAGCGKGAGCAAGCTCCCTCGCCACAGGGTTCGGCGTTTAGGCGGGTTATTTTTGCTTCTTCGGGATCCGCACCAACTGGCTGTTGGAGTACATGTCGTGCCAGCTGCGCTTCTGTTTGTCGAAGAGCATCCAGAAGAACCCCAGGCCTGCGCACAGCAAGGATGCGATCGACACCACAAAGCGCAACAGCGCCTGCCACAGGCTGATCGCCGAACCGTCGACGTTCTGCACGCGGATGCACCAGACCTGCATGCCGAGGGTCTGACCCGACCAGGTCCAGAATTTGGCGAAGAAACCAAACAGCACGAACAACAGGATGGTCGAAAACAGCGGATCGCCATCCAGCGCGCCGGCCTCGGTCAGGGCGCGCATCTTCTCTTCGCCGATGATTGCCATCTGCACCATCTTGTAGATCCCGCCTGTGACGATCAGCAGGGCGGTGCACAGCAGGAAGTCGTAGAACATCGCTGCCAGGCGACGGCCCAGGCCGGCGATGGGGAATTCACCCTGAGGGCTTAGCAGGTGTTTCGACATGGAGTGGCTCTCGGCTGAAAAAAGAAGCCATTTTACGGAATTACGCGCACAAAAAAGCCCCTGATGTCAGCATCAGGGGCTTTTTCGTTACAGAAGATCAGCCTTCTGCTTGTACTTCGTCAGCTTGCATGCCTTTCTGGCCCTGCACAGCGATGAAGGTAACTTTTTGGCCTTCTTTCAGGCTCTTGAAACCGCTGCCCTGAATGGCACGGAAATGCACGAACAGATCCGGACCGCTTTCTGGAGTGATAAAACCAAAACCTTTCTCGTCGTTAAACCACTTGACGGTGCCGCTCTGACGTTGGGACATTTCTTATTTCCTTTGACGCAAAAATTGATGACAGCCTCTTTCTCATGAAAGAGTACTGGAGCTGGTTGCAGGAGAGTAAGAGGCGTCGAACGGGATGTAGCTAACTTGTAGGCTACTGCCCAGGTCACGATTCCAAGCGACCCATGCAAACACAGTGAACAAACTCTACGCCAACTACGGGAGAAAAAACAAGCCCCGTGGAAGCCGCGTATTGCTTGGCTTGATGGCTGTTTCACAGGATGGATAGTGCTGCTTATTCGATAGTGTTGTTCAATTGTTTTCGATTGATATAAGTCAAGTTCACAATCGAAGTGCCTGATCCAGGTATGCACTGTTTTATGGCGGTTGCGTTACAGATTAGTGCACTGTTACGCAACCGCGTTACTTATAGGAACAGTCAATCAACCACGATAGTAGCGTTGTGGAACAAATGGCATTTTGCTTACAAGCAAAGGCACCTTTTTCCCACGTACAATCGCCCAAACCTGGGTATCGAGTGCGATGTAAGCACTGTCGAGGTAACCCATGGCCAAAGGACCACCCAAGGTCGGCCCGAAGCCGCCGCTGCAGACGCTGCCGATGATTTCGCCTGCTTCGTTGACGATTTCCGCACCTTCGCGCACCGGCGTGCGTTCCTGAGGCAGCAGGCCGACGCGTTTACGGCTGACACCGTTTTGTTGTTGGGCAAATACGGTCTCGGCGCCCGGGAAACCACCGGCACGCGCACCGTCGGCACGCCGTGGCTTGGAGATGGCCCACAGCAGGCTGGCTTCGATCGGTGTGGTTTCGGTGTTCATGTCGTGGCCATAGAGGCACAGGCCGGCTTCCAGGCGCAACGAGTCACGGGCGCCGAGGCCGATAGGCGCGACTTCCGGCTCGGCCAGCAAGGCCCGAGCGAGGGCTTCGGCATCGGCGGCCGGTACGGAGATTTCGAAACC
The DNA here is from genome assembly GCF_056396605.1 of Pseudomonas sp. 05T35. Taxonomy (NCBI): domain Bacteria; kingdom Pseudomonadati; phylum Pseudomonadota; class Gammaproteobacteria; order Pseudomonadales; family Pseudomonadaceae; genus Pseudomonas; species Pseudomonas sp. 05T35. Next base: position 7,562 of record NZ_JBFTLU010000137.1, on the reverse strand, counting down.
GTCTTCACCGGTGTAGCCCGAACGGCTGACAAAGCAGTCGACGCCGAGCAAGGTCACGCGGGTGAACTGCATGAAGGTCATCTTCGCCACTTCAGGGGCCAGGCGCGCGAGCACGGTCACTGCGGCCGGACCTTGCAGGGCGAGCAGGGCGCGTTCTTCGAACAACGGCTCGATCTTGCATTGATCGCCGATGTGCTGGCGCAGGTGCGCCAGGTCCTGGTCCTTGCAGGCGGCGTTGACCACCAGGAACAACTCGTCGTTACCGAGGTTGGCGACCATCAGGTCGTCGAGGATGCCACCGTTCTGGTTGGTGAACATCGCATAGCGCTGCATGCCCACCGGCAGGTCGATGATGTCCACCGGCACCAGGGTTTCCAGGGCCTTGGCGGCATTGGCGCCGGTCAGGCGGATCTGGCCCATGTGCGAGACATCGAACAACCCGGCCTGATCACGGGTGTGCTGGTGTTCTTTCATCACGCCCAGTGGGTACTGGACCGGCATGTCGTAGCCGGCGAATGGCACCATGCGCGCACCGAGTTCGATGTGCAGCGCGTGCAGCGGGGTTTTCAACAGTTGTTCGGTGGACATATGCAGCTCCTGTAAATTGCACTGATGCAGATGCGTTCGCATCAGCACTCGATAATGTTGACCGCCAAACCGCCACGGGCGGTTTCCTTGTATTTGCTTTTCATGTCGGCACCGGTCTGGCGCATGGTGCGGATGACCTTGTCGAGGGAGACGAAGTGCTGACCGTCACCGCGCAAGGCCATGCGCACCGCATTGATGGCTTTGACCGAGCCCATGGCGTTGCGCTCGATGCACGGCACTTGCACCAGCCCGCCAATCGGGTCGCAGGTCAGGCCGAGGTTGTGTTCCATGCCGATTTCGGCGGCGTTTTCCACTTGCTGCACCGTGCCGCCAAGCACTTCGCAGAGCGCGCCGGCAGCCATTGAGCAGGCCACGCCGACTTCGCCCTGGCAGCCGACTTCAGCGCCGGAGATCGAAGCGTTTTCCTTGTACAGAATGCCGATGGCAGCGGCGGTGAGCAGGAATCGCACCACRCCGTCTTCGTTGGCACCGGGGATGAAGCGCATGTAGTAATGCAACACCGCGGGGATGATCCCGGCTGCACCATTGGTGGGCGCCGTGACCACACGCCCGCCGTTGGCGTTTTCTTCGTTGACCGCCAGCGCATACAGGTTGACCCAGTCGAGCACCGACAGCGGATCGCGCAACGACGATTCCGGGTTCTTGCACAGTTGTCGATGCAGCGCCGCGGCACGACGCTTGACCTTCAAGCCACCGGGCAGAATCCCTTCGTTACGGCAACCCGCGGCCACGCAGTCCTGCATCACTTGCCAGATTTTCAGCAGGCCGGCACGGGTTTCCGCTTCCGGGCGCCAGGCGCTTTCGTTGGTCAGCATCACCTGGCTGATGGACAACCCGTAAGTGGCGCAATGGCCGAGCAGGTCCTTGGCGCTTTTGAACGGGAAGGTCAGCGGCGTCGCGTCCTCGACGATACGGTCGGCGCCGGCAGCGTCTTCGTCGACCACAAAACCGCCACCGACCGAGTAATACTCGCGACTGCGGATCTGGATGCCGGCCGCATCGAAGGCGCGAAAGATCATGCCGTTGGGGTGATAGGCCAATGGCTTGCGAATCATCGCCAGGTGCAGTTTTTCATTGAATTCGATGACGTGCTCACCGAGCAGGTTCAAGCGACCGCTGCTGCGAATCTCGAGCAGGCGGGCGGCGATGTTCTCGGTGTTCACGGTGTCCGGGTGTTCGCCTTCCAGACCCAGCAACACGGCTTTGTCGCTGCCGTGGCCTTTGCCAGTGGCGCCGAGCGAGCCGTAGAGCTCGACTTTGACGCAGGTGGTGGCTGCCAGCAGGTTTTCACGACGCAGGCCTTCGACGAAGCGCGCTGCTCGCGATAGCGGACTGACATTCAACAAAGATGTCGACTGATAGACCGCTATCGCGAGCAGGCTCGCTCCCACAGGGGGTGTGGTGTGCTTTGAGGGGAGTGGACGAATCCACTCCCACTCAGGTTTAAGCGTAGCTTTCGATCGACGGGCAGGCGCAGATCAGGTTGCGGTCGCCGAACACGTTGTCGACCCGACCGACCGGTGGCCAGTATTTGCCTTCGATCAACGAAGCCACTGGATACACCGCTTGCTCACGGCTGTACGGGTGGGTCCACTCGCCAACGATTTCCGCGGCCGTGTGCGGAGCGTTTTTCAGTGGGTTGTCGTCCTTGTCCAGAGTGCCGTTTTCCACTGCGCGGATTTCTTCGCGGATGCGGATCATCGCGTCGCAGAAGCGGTCCAGCTCTTCCTTGGATTCGCTTTCGGTCGGCTCGATCATCAACGTGCCGGCCACCGGGAACGACATGGTCGGTGCGTGGAAGCCGAAATCGATCAGGCGCTTGGCGACGTCATCGACGCTGATGCCGCTGCTGTCTTTCAGTGGGCGCAGGTCGAGGATGCACTCGTGGGCGACCAGACCGTTGCTGCCGGTGTAGAGCACTGGGTAGTGTTCTTCGAGGCGACGGGAAATGTAGTTGGCGTTGAGGATCGCCAATTGCGAAGCCCGCTTGAGGCCAGCGCCGCCCATCATGCGGATGTACATCCAGGTGATCGGCAGAATGCTCGCGCTACCAAACGGTGCCGCGCAGACCGCGCCTTCCTTGCGTTCCATGGCCGCGTGCCCCGGCAAGAACGGCGTCAGGTGCGATTTCACGCCAATCGGGCCAACACCCGGGCCGCCACCGCCGTGCGGGATGCAGAAGGTTTTGTGCAGATTCAGGTGCGAGACGTCGCCGCCGAACTTGCCCGGTGCGCAGAGACCGACCATGGCGTTCATGTTGGCGCCGTCGATGTACACCTGGCCGCCGTTGTCATGAATGATCCCGCAGATTTCGCGGATGCCTTCTTCGAACACGCCGTGGGTCGACGGGTAAGTGATCATCAGCGCGGCGAGGTGCTCGCGGTGCTCGATGGCTTTGGCGCGCAGGTCTTCGATGTCGACGTTGCCGCGAGCATCGCACGCGGTGACGACTACGCGCATGCCGGCCATGTTGGCGGTGGCCGGGTTGGTGCCGTGGGCCGACGACGGGATCAGGCAGATGTCGCGGCGCTCTTCGCCACGGCTCTGGTGGTAGGCGCGAATGGCCAGGAGACCGGCGTATTCACCTTGGGAACCGGCGTTCGGTTGCAGCGAAATCGCGTCGTAACCGGTGGCGGCGCAGAGCATCGCTTCCAGTTCATCGGTCAACTGCTGGTAGCCGGCGCTTTGCTCGGCCGGAGCGAACGGGTGCAGGGCGCCGAACTCGGCCCAGGTCACCGGGATCATTTCGCTGGCGGCGTTGAGTTTCATGGTGCACGAACCCAGCGGGATCATGGTGCGATCCAGCGCCAGGTCTTTGTCGGCGAGCTTGCGCAGGTAGCGCATCAGCTCGGTTTCCGAGTGATAACGGTTGAATACCGGGTGGCTGAGGATTGGCGATTGACGCACCAGTTCAGCCGGGATGCGGCTTTGCACCGAGGCGGCCAGCGCGGCGAATTCCGGCAGGGCTTTGCCGTCAGCCAGCACGCTCCACAGGGTTTCGATGTCGGCCTGGGTGGTGGTTTCGTCGAGGGACAGACCCAGACGCTCGCCATCGATGACACGCAGGTTGATGCGCTGGGCGCGGGCCTTGTCGTGCAGGGCAGCGGTGTTGGCGCCAGTGGCGAGGGTCAGGGTGTCGAAGAAGTTTGCTTGCTCGACGTTCAGACCCAGTGCACTCAAGCCTTTGGCGAGGATCGCGGTCAGGTGGTGAATGCGGTTGGCGATCTGCGTCAGGCCTTTCGGGCCGTGATACACGGCGTACATGCTGGCGATGTTGGCCAGCAGCACTTGGGCGGTGCAGATGTTGCTGGTGGCTTTCTCGCGACGGATATGTTGCTCGCGGGTCTGCATGGCCAGGCGCAGGGCCGGCTTGCCGAAACGGTCCACCGAGACACCGACCAGACGGCCCGGCATGTCGCGCTTGAACGCATCCTTGGTGGAGAAGTAGGCCGCATGTGGGCCACCGAAGCCCAGCGGCACACCGAAGCGTTGGGCGCTGCCGATGGCCACGTCGGCACCGAACTCGCCCGGCGGGGTCAGCACGGTCAGGGCCAGCAGGTCAGCGGCGACTGCGACCAGCGCATTGGCAGCGTGGAAGCGCTCGGCCAGTTCGCGGTAGTCGAACAGGTCGCCGTTGCTCGCCGGGTATTGCAGCAGAGCGCCGAAGAACGCGCTGACATCGGTCAATTCGCGTTCGTCGCCAACCACCACGTCAATGCCCAACGGCTCGGCACGGGTGCGCAGCACGTCGAGGGTTTGCGGGTGGCAATGGGCTGAGGCGAAGAAGGCGTGGCTGCCTTTGTTCTTGCTCAGGCGTTTGCAGAAGGTCATGGCTTCGGCAGCGGCGGTAGCTTCGTCGAGCAGGGACGCGTTGGCGATCGGCAGGCCGGTCAGGTCGCTGATCAGGGTCTGGAAGTTCAACAGCGCTTCCAGGCGGCCCTGGGAAATTTCTGGCTGGTAGGGGGTGTAGGCGGTGTACCAGGCCGGGTTTTCCAGCAGGTTGCGCAGGATCGGCGACGGTGTGTGGCAGTTGTAGTAGCCCTGGCCGATGTAGGTCTTGAACARTTGGTTCTTGGCGGCGATGGCTTTGATTGAGGCCAGGGCCTCGGCTTCGCTCAAGCCGTCTTCCAGTCCGAGGACGCTGGTGCCTTTGATGCTGTCGGGGATGACGCTGGCGCTCAGGGCTTCCAGCGAGTCAAAGCCGAGGCTGTTGAGCATGGCTTGCTCATCGCCTGCGCGCGGGCCGATGTGGCGCGCGATGAATTCGTTGGCGGTGCTGAGATTTACTTGAGTCATGTTGGCGCTCCTCAGGCTTCGGCGTTGGCTTTGATCAGACGGTCGTAGGCGTCCTGATCCAGCAGTTTGGCGACAGCCGAGGCGTCGACAGGCTTGAAGCGGAAGAACCAGCCTTCGCCCAGCGGATCTTCGTTGACCAGTTCAGGGCTGCTGTCCAGCGCCGGGTTCACTTCCARCACTTCACCGTCCAGTGGCATGTACACGCCGCTGGCGGCTTTTACCGACTCCACGGTGGCTGCTTCAGCGCCTTTGTCGTAGGACTGCAGCTCAGGCAGCTGTACGAAAACCACGTCGCCCAAGGCGTTCTGTGCGAAGGCGGTGATGCCGACCGTAACGCTGCCGTCAGCTTCGGTGCGCAGCCATTCGTGATCTTCAGTAAAACGCAACTCGCTCATGGAAACTCCTAGGGGCCAGATTCGTCTGGTGGACGCGATTGAATGCTCGTGCAGGGCAGAGCTGAATAGCCAGATACATAGCAAGAACGCGGCCAACGTTTTTTATTCGTTATAAATCAATAGGTTGATGATTATTGCGGGCGAGGTGAAAAACACGACTGTAGCGAAATCGCTACAGATTGAGGCCTGTAAAAAAGCCTATGGGGATCAAAGCCTTGCGTAGCGCAGTTTAAGCGAGTGTGTAGCGAAATCGTTCCGCTGTAGCGCATTCAGTACAGATGGAGGTCGTTTTTAGGCGAGTTTGATGGTGGGGCAACTGACCTCATCGCGAGCAGGCTCGCTCCCACAGTGATCTGTGTCGTACACAAAATCTGGGATCACAGGACATCTCCTGTGGGAGCGAGCCTGCTCGCGATGAGGTCTTCAAGGCTTGCCCGGAATCCCGTACTTGCGCAATCGATGGGCGATGGCGGTGTGGGAGGTTTGCAAACGGCTGGCCAGTTGGCGGGTCGAGGGGTAGTTGACGTAGAGTTTTTCCAGCAGGGTTTTCTCGAACGCTTCCACGGCCTGCTCAAGGCTGTCGACATCCACGTCGCTTTCGCGTGCTACCGAGGTGCCGGCGATGTCCAGGTCGCCGATGTCCACCAGGCTGCTTTCGCAAATGGCCGCGGCGCGGAAGATCACGTTCTGCAATTGCCGCACATTGCCCGGCCAGCGGTTGCCGAGCAGGGCCGGGTAAGTGCCGGGCGCCAGGCGACAGACCGGGCGCTGGATCTGTGCGCAGGCCTGCTGCATGAAGTAGCGCGCCAGCAACAGGATGTCCTGACCGCGTTCACGCAGCGGCGGGACTTCGACGTTGAGCACGTTGAGGCGGTAGAACAGGTCTTCACGGAACGTGCCTTCGCTGACCATTTGTTCCAGGTTGCGGTGGGTAGCGCTGAGGATTCGCACGTTGACCTTGACCTCGCGATCGCCGCCGACCCGACGGAAGCTGCCATCGTTGAGGAAGCGCAACAATTTGGCCTGCAAGTACGGCGACATTTCGCCAATCTCGTCGAGGAACACTGTGCCCTGGTTGGCCAGTTCCATCAGGCCCGGCTTGCCGCCACGCTGGGCGCCGGTGAAGGCGCCGGGGGCGTAGCCGAACAGCTCGCTTTCGGCGAGGTTCTCCGGCAATGCCGCGCAGTTCAACGCCAGGAACGGCGCGCTGTGTCGGGCGCTGATCGCATGGCAGGCGCGGGCCACCAGCTCTTTGCCGGTGCCGGTTTCACCCTGGATCAGCAACGGAGCATCGAGCGCCGCCACCCGTTGCGCGCGGGCCTTGAGGGTGCGGATCGCCGGCGACTCACCGAGCAATGCATCGAAACCTTCGGCGTGATCATGGTGCAACGCCGAGAGTTGTTCACCGATGCGGTTGGGTTGATACAAGGTCAGCAAGGCGCCGGCATCGGTGATGGGTGTAGCGTCCAGCAGCAAGGTCTGGCCGTTGACGGTGATCTCGCGCAAAGGCAGGCGAAAGCCGTTTTCCAGCAACGTATCCAGCAACGCCGGATCGCTGAACAGCTCGGCGACGCTTTCCCCGGCGGGTTCGCGACCATACAAGGCGATCAGCGCCGGGTTGGCCAGCAACACGTTACCGGCGCTATCGAGGGCCAGCACCGGGTCGGTCATCGCCGCCAGCAGAGCATCGAGTTGCAGGTGCCGACGCTGTCCGGGAAGAATGTCGACCACCGTCACCGATTGCACACCGCGCACGCTGAACAGCGCATCGCTCAGCTCTTCGAGCACTTGCGGGCTAAGGGTCGGCGCGTCGATGTAAACGTTCGGCGGCACCATTTCCACTGCATCCAGGTTGAGATTACGCCCACCGAGCAAGGCCAGGACTTCCTGGGTAATACCAACGCGGTCGATGAAGCTGACGTGGATACGCATGGGACGGTTCAGTGTTCTGGAGTGCGGAGGATGGCAAGTATGCCTTGGAGGAGGGGGTTAGGTGAAATCAACGGAGGGCCTTCAGAGTAATACTGCCCTCTGTGGGAGCGAGCCGGCTCCGGGCGGCGTTCCGACGATGACGGACTGACATGCGCTATGGATGTCGACTGAAAGACCGCTATCGTCGGATTCTGTTGAAAAAGTCGGCTTCGAATTCCACGGCAGAAAAATACGCGCCTGAGATTGAAATCTGAATTTTTCGCAGTAGGTTCAGGACTCGGATTTCTCGTAACGACGTGCAAACCAGGTGTTTTCACCCATCAGTATTCG
>NZ_JBFTLU010000136.1:0-9756 GCF_056396605.1 Pseudomonas sp. 05T35 | reverse complement strand
CTCCCTACCCTAAGTATATCGCCACCAGTTTACTGCCCCCGGACACTTGGAAAACCGCTCCTATAACGTAGCGGTGTAATGCTGTTCCAGGGGCATGAAACTACCTGTGGGATTTTACGCAAAGGGCACGGTGGCAAATACGGCACTGCAAGCGTGAAGCGACAGCTTTACTCGTCACGACCTTCCATCATGGTGCGTTTGAGCATCACGTAAACCGCTCCGGCGCCGCCATGTTTTGGCTGGCACGAGGTGAAGCCGAGCACCTGTGGATGCTGACGCAGCCACGTGTTGACGTGACTTTTGATCATCGGCCGCTTGCCGTCCAGGCGTACAGCCTTGCCATGAGTCACGCGTACGCAACGGATTTCGAATTTTGTGGCTTCGGCGAGAAAAGCCCACAGCGTCTCGCGGGCTTTTTCGACGGTCATGCCGTGCAGGTCGAGGCTGCCTTCGAACGGGATCTGCCCGACCTTCAGCTTGCGCATCTGGCTTTCCTGCACGCCGTCACGCGCCCACATCAACTCGTCTTCCGGACCGACATCGATCACGAACTGATCGGACAGACCGTCAACGGTGGTGGCATCGGTGCGCACGGTGGCGGCCTGACGCAGCTTGGCGATGTGCGCGCGGTCAGCCTTGGGTTTGCCGGTTTCGGCGCGATCGTGCTTGATCGGCTTGACGCCTTGGATCGCGCTTTTGAACAGGGAAAAATCGTCGTCTTGCATGTCAGCCTCCGCGAAGGGCGGCCAGTTTACCCAAGTCGAGGTGAATCGGGCGCGTCAAAACGCAACGCGCACCACTCAGTCATGTTTTTTCATCAAGTGCGGAGCCAGGTTCAGCTCGCGCGGTTGGCGCATCCGACGGCGGCAGCGACGCCACAACGCAACACCGACATACAGCAGCAACAGGCCTATCGCCAGAACCACCGCCGCGCCGGCCGGGCTGGCGTTCAACTCGCCGAGCGCCGGCGGGTGGCCCAACAGGCTGGCTGCACCGGCCATCATCAGCAACACGCCGAGGGTTGCCAGCAGCGCGGAAAATGCCGCACCAAAACGATAACGCCAGTTGCGTGGKCCTTTGGGCCGCAAGCGGCGAGCGTCAAAACCATCGGATTTCTTCATTCCGACCTTCCTCAATGGGTATCGGCCCTTCGACCGGGAGTTGACCGGGTGGTTCCTGAGGCTAAGGCAATTGCAGGGAATGAGAGGTTTTTGCGGATGAGCGGCTGCGTTGGCCGCTCATCAAGCGCTCGATCAGATCAGGTCCTGAGTCTGGGCGAGGGTCGCGAAGTTGTCGGCCATGATCGCCATTTCAGTCTGCTGGACATGTTCGGCGCTGAGGACTCCGCCTTTGTGAGGCAGGTCCCGGGTGGCACAGGCGTCTTCGACCAAGGTGCAGCGAAAGCCCAGGTTCTTCGCGGCGCGCACGGTGGTGCTGACGCTGGAGTGACTCATGAAACCGCAGACGATCAGGTCCAGCGAGCCGAGGTCTTGCAGGCGTTTTTCCAACGGGGTGCCGTGGAACGCGCTGGGCAGCAATTTACCGATGACGGTTTCGTCAGCCAGTGGTTCAAGGCCGGGGATGAACTCACCGCGTTCGCCTTGTGGGTCGAACAGGCCACCGACGGTGCCGAGGTGGCGAACATGGACGATTGGCCGACCCGCCTTGCGGGCAGCCGCGAGCAATTGCTTGATGTTGTCGACAGCGGCGTCCATGCCGGAAAGGGCCAGGGGGCCGCTCAAGTATTCTTTCTGGGCATCGATGATCACCAGCGTCGCGTGGGCCAGATTGGCCGGCGCGTAACCACGACCGCTGAGTTGAAACATCGTTTTTGGAACGGACATTCTGGGGCTCCTTCGAGTGGGGCTTTTGCGACATTGTCCTCTGGCTGAGCGCTTCTGTGAATCGCTACCATCGTAGGCACCGTCGTTGCTGGCCTGCAGCCTGTCAAGAGCTGAGCAGATGTTCAATCAAAAGCTGAAAATCAGGATCAATCCTACATTCGTCCGGTGATCTTTCTTGCGTCGTCGGGGCGGGTTTAGGCTGTTAGAATCGCCAGTCGTTTTTTCAGGAGTTTGCCCCGTGATCACTTCCCGCCTGCGCACCTTGCGCGACCACATTCGTTGGGCTGTCAGCCGTTTTCATGGGGAGGATCTGTTTTTCGGCCATGGGACCGACAACGCCTGGGACGAAGCCCGCCAACTGGTGTTGGGGGCGTTGCACCTGCCGTGGGAAATTGCCGACAGCTACCTGGACTGCCGTCTTGAAGACGACGAACTGGTCAACCTGCAGCGCTTGCTCAAACGTCGAATCGAGGAGCGCATCCCGACGGCTTACCTGTTGGGCGAAGCCTGGTTCTGCGGGATGTCGTTCATCGTTGACGAGCGTGTATTGATTCCGCGTTCGCCGATTGGCGAACTGATCGAAAAACGTTTCGAGCCGTGGCTGGGCGCCGAGCCTGCGCGGATTCTCGACCTGTGCACCGGTTCCGGTTGCATCGGCATAGCCTGCGCCTACGAGTTCCAGAACGCTGAAGTGGTGTTGGCGGACCTGTCTTTCGAAGCGCTGGAAGTGGCCAATCAGAACATCGAGCGCCATGGCGTCGATGAGCGCGTGTACACMGTTCAGGGTGATGGCTTCGACGGTTTGCCAGGGCAGCGTTTCGACTTGATCGTGTCCAACCCGCCTTACGTTGATGCCGAAGATTTTGCCGACATGCCGGACGAATACCAGCACGAGCCCGAGCTGGGTCTGGCCTGCGGCGACGATGGTTTGAACCTGGTACGGCGCATGCTCGCTGAAGCGGCGGATCACCTGACCGAGAAGGGCTTGCTGATCGTTGAAGTCGGCAACAGCCAGGTWCACGTCGAGGCGTTGTACCCGGAAGTCGATTTCGCCTGGCTGGAGTTCGAGCGCGGCGGTCACGGTGTGTTCATGCTCAGCGCCGAGCAATGCCGCCAGCATCAGGCGTTGTTCGCTGCCAGGGTTTAATGTGGTGAACGTGGCGAGGGAGCCTCAGCAAACTCCCTTGCCACAAGGGCCTCAGCAAACTCGGATTTTTAGCGGTGCGTAGCGATCCAGATCAGCAGTCCCGCCTGGAACACCGAAAACGCCACCAGACAAGTGATGGTGAAGCGTAGCCCGGTGTCCTCGCGTTTGTATTTGCTGACTTTCTCTTCCTGCTTTTGCAGTTTGACTTCCTGCTCCGCCAGATTCTGCTCGGCTTGCTGCAGCATCTGCGCGGCTTCGAGGATTTCCACGAACTGCAGCTTTTCGGAGTTCCAGTCGCCCAGCAGATCGCCGACCTTTACCTCTTTGACGCTGCCCTTCAAATGCTGGGCGTCGGCGTAGACCACGTCAAAGCCGTGCACCCGCAGGAAGTGGTCGCGGCGCAGGCGGGTGTCTTCGTTGAGGGCGTCCTTGTTGTTCAGGTCCGCACCGTCGACGGTGTAGCTCGACCACTTTTTCTTTGCCCACGTAATGCCTTGAGCCGCCAGAAAGCGGCCAATGCCACGGTTCAGCGGTTCAATCTGCAGACCGCTGTCGGGACCGAAGTGCACGCGACGGTTCTCATGATCGACCCAGACGTCCAGGTGGTTCTGTTCTTTGCGCACCCGTTGACCGGGCAGTGAAATGCTCATGCGCAGCAGGCTGCGTTCTTTGCTGTTGCGCTCGGCATAACCGAACTCGACAAAGCGCAATGGCCGCCCACCGGTCGCTCGATCGGTTTTCAGCGGCGCCAGGCGAAGCATCTTGTGGTGCTCGGCCTGGACGTCCGACCACGGCAGGTCGACCACTTCAGTGGCGGTGGTTTCTGGCGCGGTTTCGGGTGAATTCTGGGTATCAGTCATAACGGCGAGATCCTGTCCAAGCCCTGCTTGGCGGCAGCCAATGGGCTGCCGACACCGGCTTATCGGCCGTTTTTTCCAGGACTGGAGGGAAACTCCGGCTTAACTGGCGCGAAGTCCGTCAATAAAGCTCAAGATCTGAGTCCCGAGCTCGACGGCGAGGGGCAGTTGCGGGTCTTTGTAGGAGGCCAATTGACGCTTGATGTCGTTGGGCACGATACGCATCACGTGGTTCATGCCTTCGATCAGCGCCAGTTGGGCATCCGGTTTCGCCGCTTTGAGCATCCGTGCGTCACCGACGCCGACCTGCATGTCGTTGCTGCCCTGGATGATCAGCGCCGGCATTTTCAGTTTGGCGAAAGCCGCGGCCGGGGCCTGGCGAAACAGGCTGATCAGGTACGGTTGCACGCTGGGACGGAAGATCACCTGCAACGGCGTCGGAACATGTTCATCGACATGCCCGGCCTTGAGGCTGTCCAGCAGCTCATTGCTGCGCAGCAGCAGATCGGGTGGCATTCGATTGCTCAATTGTTGGCGCAAGACCTGATCGACCGGGCGGGCGCTACCGGACACGGAAATCACCGCGGCGGCATCGACTTGCGGAGCGGCGAGTGTGGCCACCAATGCACCTTCACTGTGCCCGAGCAGAATCAATGGCCCCATACGCGGGTCGGACTTGAGTTTCTGACCCCAGGCCACAGCATCGGCTACGTAGGCTTCAAGGGTCAGATTGCGTTCATCCGGGGTTGCCGCAAGGCTGGCCGCCACACCGCGCTTGTCGTAACGCACGCTGGCGATGTTGTGTTTGGCCAACACCCAGGCCAGGCGCTTGAGGCTGTCGTTGTTGCCGCCTTCCGGATTATTGCCGTTACGATCAGTCGGGCCCGAGCCGGATATGATCAGCACAACCGGTACCGGGCTGTCGGACTTTGGCAGCAACATCGAGCCGAAAAGCTCACCGGTGCCGGTATCCAGACTGATTGGCCGTTGCAGAACTACAGCGGCCTGGACTGCATTGGAAAGCAGGCCGGTAAACAGGGTAAGGCTCAAGGCAATAACTCGCAGCATCATCACGCCATCATTCAGAAGGTGTCGGTTGGACTCGAAGGCACCAATAAGGTTCGAGGATGAACTAGTTGGATAGCCTGCGTATACTCGCCGACATTACATTTTCAGGTTGAGTCACTCAGCGAATTCACGGAGCGTCCTGCATGTCCGGCAATACCTACGGCAAGCTGTTCACTGTCACCACCGCGGGCGAAAGCCATGGTCCGGCGTTGGTCGCCATTGTCGACGGCTGCCCGCCGGGCCTTGAGCTGTCCCTGGAAGACTTGCAGCGTGATCTGGACCGCCGCAAGCCCGGCACCAGCCGTCACACCACCCAGCGTCAGGAAGCCGACGAAGTCGAAATCCTCTCCGGCGTGTTCGAAGGCCGCACCACCGGTTGCGCGATTGGTCTGCTGATCCGCAATACCGACCAGAAGTCCAAGGACTACTCGGCGATCAAGGACCTGTTCCGCCCGGCCCACGCCGACTACACCTATCACCACAAATACGGCGAGCGCGATTACCGTGGCGGTGGTCGCAGCTCGGCGCGGGAAACCGCCATGCGTGTGGCTGCGGGGGCGATTGCGAAAAAATACCTGGCGACCCAGGGCATCGTCATTCGCGGCTACATGAGCCAGCTCGGGCCTATCGAAATCCCGTTCAAGACCTGGGACTCGGTCGAGCAAAACGCCTTCTTCAGCCCCGACCCGGACAAAGTGCCAGAGCTTGAGGCCTACATGGATCAATTGCGCCGCGACCAGGATTCGGTCGGCGCGAAGATCACCGTAGTCGCCGAAGGCGTGAAGCCTGGGCTCGGCGAACCGATCTTCGACCGTCTCGACGCCGAACTGGCCCATGCGCTGATGAGCATCAACGCGGTGAAAGGCGTGGAAATCGGCGCCGGCTTCTCCAGTGTCGCCCAGCGCGGCACCGAGCACCGTGACGAAATGACCCCCGAAGGTTTCCTCAGCAACAACGCGGGCGGGATTCTGGGCGGCATCTCTTCGGGGCAACCAATCGTTGCGCACCTGGCGCTCAAGCCAACGTCGAGCATCACCACGCCGGGCCGTTCGATCGATATCCACGGCAACCCGGTGGACGTCGTTACCAAGGGCCGTCATGACCCGTGCGTCGGCATCCGTGCCACGCCGATTGCCGAAGCGATGATGGCCATCGTGTTGATGGACCACCTGCTGCGCAATCGCGGGCAAAACGCCGACGTGCGCGTCAGCACCCCGGTGCTGGGCCAGCTGTGAAGCCGTGCCCTGACGTCGCCGCGGTCTGACGGCCGTGGCGGCGCTTCCATACTGGCGGTTGTCCAGCTTCTATCTGTTCTATTTCGCCTTGCTCGGTTCGACCGCGCCGTTCCTGGCGCTGTACTTCGATCACCTGGGGTTTTCCAGCGCGCGCATTGGCGAACTGGTGGCGATTCCGATGCTGATGCGCTGCGTCGCACCGAATATCTGGGGCTGGCTCGGTGACTACACCGGCCGGCGCCTGGCCATCGTGCGTTTCGGCGCGATCTGTACGCTGCTGACCTTTTCGCTGATCTTCGTCAGCAAAAGCTACGCCTGGCTGGCGATGGTCATGGCGTTGCATGCGTTCTTCTGGCACGCGGTATTGCCGCAGTTCGAGGTCATTACCCTCGCGCATTTGCAGGGCCAGACTTCGCGCTACAGCCAGATCCGCTTGTGGGGATCGATCGGTTTCATCATCACCGTGGTTGCGTTGGGGCGGCTGTTCGAATGGTTGAGCCTGGACATCTACCCGGTGACGCTGGTGGTGATCATGGGCGGGATAGTCATCAGCAGCCTCTGGGTGCCGAACGCCCAGCCGGCGCAAGGCAACCGGCAGGTGGGCGAGGGCTTTCTCAAGCAACTGCGCAACCCCGGCGTGTTGGCATTTTATGGCTGCGTGGCACTGATGCAGATGAGCCATGGGCCGTATTACACCTTTCTGACCCTGCACCTCGAACACCTGGGTTACAGCCGTGGCGTGATCGGCATGCTCTGGGCGTTGGGGGTGGTGGCTGAAGTCGTGATGTTTATATTCATGAGCAATATCCTTGCGCGCTTCTCGGTGCGCCGGGTGCTGATGGCGAGTTTCCTGCTGGCGGCGTTACGCTGGCTGCTGCTCGGCTCGTTCGCCGAATTCCTGTGGGTGCTGCTGTTTGCGCAGATTCTGCATGCAGCAACCTTCGGCAGTTTTCACGCCGCTGCCATCCATTTCGTGCAACGTAGCTTCGGCGCACGCCAGCAAGGGCAGGGCCAGGCGTTGTACGCAGCACTGGCCGGCACCGGCGGTGCGTTGGGCGCGTTGTATTCCGGTTACAGCTGGAATGCCCTGGGCGCTACATTGACCTTTAGTATTGCCAGCCTCGCAGCGTTCGCTGCAGCCGTTATCATTGCCACACGTATGCAAGAGGACAGGCCATGAGCCTTACCCGTGAACAGCTCGCCCAGCAAATCATCGACGCCGGGCGTTTTTTGTATGGCCGAGGCTGGTCGCCCGCCACCAGCAGCAACTATTCGACGCGACTGTCGGCCACCGAAGCCCTGTTGACCGTTTCCGGTAAACACAAAGGGCAGTTGGGGATGGATGACGTGCTGGCCACGGATATGTCGGGCAACAGCCTGGAACCTGGCAAGAGGCCGTCTGCCGAAACCCTGCTGCACACCCAGTTATATAATTGGCGTGCCGACATCGGTGCGGTGCTGCACACCCATTCGGTCAATGCCACGGTGTTGTCGCGGCTGCTGCAGGGGCCGGTCATTACGTTTGAAGACTACGAACTGCAAAAAGCCTTCAGCGGGATCTCGACCCATGAGTCCAGGGTGCGGGTGCCGATCTTCGACAACGATCAGGACATCGGGCGCCTGGCGTCCAAAGTCCAGCCATGGCTCGACGACCATCCCGACTGTGTCGGTTACCTGATTCGCGGTCATGGCCTCTATACCTGGGGTCCGAAGATGAGCGATGCGTTGCGGCAGATCGAAGCGTTTGAGTTCCTGTTTGAATGCGAGCTGAAAATGCGCGCGTTGATTAACCGTTAAGGCCTACTTCATCTGAAGTCGCCAACCGCCTGATGAAACGCGTTGCCTGACCGGCCTGTAAAGCTGGACGGCAGCGCCGCTAACGAGGAATTGCCAACATGAGCAGCCTGTCCGTTTACCACGTTTCAAGCCCGGACCTGCCGAACAAGGTCCTGACCCACTTCGACGATATCGCTTCGACGCTGGCCGAAAAAGGCGTGCGCTTCGACCGTTGGCAAGCCGCGGCGAAGATCCAGCCGGGCGCCAGCCAGGAAGAAGTGATTGCCGCTTATCAGGTGCAGATCGATCAATTGATGACCGAGCGCGGTTACATCACCGTCGACGTGATCAGCCTCAACAGCGATCACCCGCAAAAAGCCGAATTGCGCGCCAAGTTCCTGGAAGAGCATCGCCATGGCGAAGACGAAGTACGATTTTTCGTCGCGGGCCGTGGCCTGTTTACCTTGCACATCGACGACTACGTGTACGCCGTGCTCTGCGAGAAAAACGACCTGATTTCGGTGCCCGCTGGCACTGCACACTGGTTCGACATGGGCGAGCATCCGCACTTCGTGGCGATTCGGCTGTTCAACAACCCTGACGGCTGGGTGGCCAACTTCACCGGCGATGACATCGCCAGTCGCTTCCCGCGCCTCGAGGACTGATGGCATGACGATCAAAGCCATTCTCACCGACATCGAAGGCACCACCAGCGCGGTGAGTTTTGTGTTCGACGTGCTGTTTCCCTACGCCGCCAGACATTTGCCGGATTTTGTCCGGCAACAGGCGCAACGGGCCGATGTTGCCCGGCAGATCGACGCGGTACGCCAGGACAGCGCCGAGCCTGGCGCTGACGTTGAACGGGTAATCGAAATCCTGCTGGGCTGGATTGCCGAAGACCGCAAGGCCACGCCACTCAAGGCGTTGCAAGGGATGGTCTGGGAGCAGGGTTATCAGGCCGGGCAGTTGAAGGGCCATGTCTACCCGGATGCGGTCGACGCACTGAAACGCTGGCATCAGGCCGGTTATCAACTGTTTGTTTACTCGTCCGGTTCGATCCAGGCCCAGAAGCTGATCTTCGGTTGTTCCGAGGCCGGTGATTTGACGCCACTGTTCAGCGGCTACTTCGACACTACCTCGGGACCCAAGCGTGAGGCGCAGTCCTATCAGCGCATTACCCAGGCCATTGGCTGCGAGCCTGCGCAGATCCTGTTTCTCTCCGACATCGTTCAGGAGCTGGATGCCGCCCGTGAAGCCGGTATGGCCACCTGCGGACTGGTACGCGAAGGCGGTGAGCTCGCCGGGCATCTGAATGTCAGCAGCTTTTCACAGATCGATCCCGCCACGTTCTGAGTGGCTACGGCTGACTGCAACTCACGCGGTCAGCCGACTTTCCATCACGGACTAACATCATGGCCAACGCACGTCTGTAGGACGTGTAGGAAGTTGCCTGTTGATAAGTCGGCCATGCCTGTTTGTGGTTTTCCTTACTTGTTTAATCTTGTTCCTGTGTAACTCTGCGGCCCTTAAGTTTGTTCGCTTATCCAGGCACTTTTCGCGCTTGGCAATGGTGCGGACTCCTGGTGAGAGGGCTAAGGATGAAAACACCAAAGCGACAGCGTCCGGATCCGGCAGGCAAACCGCTGAGCAAAAAGGAACTGGAGATTCTGTATTGGGCCAAGGCCGGGAAAACGGTGTGGGAAATCAGCGTGATTCGGGACATTTCCGAGGCGACGGTGAAGTATCACCTGAGCAACATCTACTCCAAGCTCGAAGTCACCAACCGTGCCCAAGCGGTCGGCGAGGCGGTTAATCGCGGCTTGTTGAGC
>NZ_JBFTLU010000135.1:0-15849 GCF_056396605.1 Pseudomonas sp. 05T35 | reverse complement strand
CGTTTGGCTGGCGAACTGTTGGACGCTGCTGAAGGTAAAGGTGCTGCTGTTAAGAAGCGTGAAGACGTGCACCGTATGGCTGAAGCTAACAAAGCTTTCTCGCACTACCGCTTCTAATTTTAGCTTCACTAATTTTGCGAGGGCTTTATGGCTCGTACTACTCCGATTAGCCGCTACCGTAACATCGGTATCGTTGCTCACGTGGATGCTGGTAAAACCACTACCACCGAGCGCGTCCTTTTTTACACCGGCAAAAGTCACAAGATGGGCGAGGTGCATGACGGCGCCGCGACCACGGACTGGATGGTGCAGGAGCAGGAGCGTGGTATTACCATTACTTCTGCTGCTATCACCGCCTTCTGGCAGGGTTCTGCGAAGCAGCACAAGGACCAATACCGTTTCAACGTCATTGACACCCCGGGCCACGTAGACTTCACCATTGAAGTTGAGCGTTCCCTGCGTGTACTCGACGGCGCGGTCGTTGTGTTCTGTGGTACTTCGGGTGTTGAGCCTCAGTCCGAAACCGTATGGCGTCAAGCCAACAAGTACGGTGTTCCACGTATCGTTTACGTGAACAAGATGGACCGTGCTGGTGCGAACTTCCTGCGCGTGATCGCTCAGATCAAGCAGCGTCTGGGTCACACTCCAGTGCCAATCCAGTTGGCTATCGGTTCCGAAGACAACTTCCAGGGTCAGATCGATCTGATGACCATGGAAGCGGTTTACTGGAACGATGCTGACAAGGGCATGACGCCTCGTCGCGAAGCTATCCCTGCTGAACTGCAGGAACTGGCTGAAGAGTGGCGTAGCAACATGGTTGAAGCTGCGGCTGAAGCCAGTGAAGAGCTGATGAACAAGTACCTCGAAGGGGAAGAGCTCTCCATCGAGGAAATCAAGGCCGCTCTGCGTCAGCGTACTATCGCTGGTGAGATCGTTCTGGCTGTTTGCGGTTCTTCCTTCAAGAACAAGGGTGTTCCCCTGGTTCTCGACGCCGTTATCGACTACCTGCCTGCTCCTACTGATATTCCTGCCATCAAGGGTACTGACCCGGATGACGAGGAAAAACAAATGGAGCGTCATGCGAGCGACGACGAGCCGTTCTCGGCTCTGGCGTTCAAGATCGCTACCGACCCATTTGTGGGTACCTTGACCTTTGTCCGTGTTTACTCGGGCGTGTTGGCCTCCGGCGACGGCGTGATCAACTCGGTTAAGGGCAAGAAAGAGCGCGTGGGTCGTATGGTGCAAATGCACGCAAACGCCCGTGAAGAAATCAAGGAAGTACGCGCTGGTGACATCGCGGCCTTGATCGGCATGAAGGACGTCACCACTGGTGAAACCTTGTGCAACGCTGACAAGCCAATCATCCTGGTTCGCATGGACTTCCCGGAGCCGGTTATTTCGGTTGCCGTTGAGCCTAAGACCAAGGATGACCAGGAAAAAATGGGTATCGCTCTGGGCAAGCTTGCTCAGGAAGACCCGTCTTTCCGCGTTAAAACCGATGAAGAGACTGGTCAGACGATCATCTCTGGCATGGGCGAATTGCACTTGGACATCCTGGTAGACCGGATGCGCCGCGAGTTCAACGTCGAAGCCAACATTGGTAAGCCTCAGGTTTCCTATCGTGAGCGCATCACGAAGAGCTGTGAGATCGAAGGCAAGTTCGTTCGTCAGTCCGGTGGTCGTGGTCAGTTCGGTCACTGCTGGATCCGTTTTGCTCCTGCTGACGAAGGTCAGGAAGGTCTGCAATTCCTGAACGAAGTAGTGGGTGGTGTGGTTCCTAAGGAATACATCCCGGCTATCCAGAAGGGTATCGAAGAGCAGATGAAGAACGGCGTTGTTGCCGGCTATCCGCTGATCGGCCTGAAGGCTACCGTGTTTGATGGTTCCTACCACGACGTCGACTCCAACGAGATGGCGTTTAAGGTGGCTGCTTCCATGGCGACCAAGCAACTGGCCCAGAAGGGCGGTGGTGAATTGCTTGAGCCGATCATGGCGGTAGAGGTTGTTACGCCTGAAGACTATATGGGTGACGTGATGGGCGACCTTAACCGTCGTCGCGGCATGATCTTGGGTATGGAAGACACGGTCTCCGGCAAAGTAATTCGTGCTGAAGTTCCGCTGGGTGAGATGTTCGGTTATGCGACTGACGTCCGTTCCATGTCCCAGGGTCGCGCAAGCTACTCTATGGAATTCAAAAAATACAATACAGCTCCGTCGCATATCGTCGAAACTGTTACCAAAAAACAAGGCTGATTCAGCCCCTTTAGGCTAGGAGTTAATTGTCGTGGCTAAAGAAAAATTTGATCGTTCCCTACCGCACGTCAACGTTGGCACCATCGGTCACGTTGACCACGGTAAAACCACTCTGACTGCTGCTCTGACTCGCGTCTGCTCCGAAGTTTTCGGTTCGGCCGTTGTTGCTTTCGATAAAATCGACAGCGCTCCGGAAGAAAAGGCTCGTGGTATCACCATCAACACCGCGCACGTTGAGTACAACTCTTCGATTCGTCACTACGCTCACGTTGACTGCCCAGGTCACGCTGACTATGTGAAGAACATGATCACTGGTGCTGCCCAGATGGACGGCGCTATCCTGGTTTGCTCGGCCRCTGATGGTCCGATGCCACAAACCCGTGAGCACATCCTGCTGTCCCGTCAGGTAGGCGTTCCGTACATCGTTGTCTTCCTGAACAAGGCTGACATGGTTGACGACGCTGAGCTGCTGGAACTGGTTGAGATGGAAGTGCGCGATCTGCTGAGCACTTACGACTTCCCAGGTGACGACACTCCGATCATCATCGGTTCGGCTCTGATGGCTCTGAACGGCCAAGACGACAACGAAATGGGTACCACCGCTGTTAAGCGTCTGGTAGAAACTCTGGACAGCTACATCCCAGAGCCAGTTCGTGTTATCGACAAGCCGTTCCTGATGCCAATCGAAGACGTATTCTCGATCTCCGGTCGTGGTACTGTTGTGACTGGTCGTATCGAGCGCGGTATCGTCAAGGTTCAGGATCCACTGGAAATCGTTGGTCTGCGTGACACTACCGTCACCACCTGCACCGGTGTTGAAATGTTCCGTAAGCTGCTCGACGAAGGTCGTGCTGGCGAGAACTGCGGCGTTCTGCTGCGTGRCACCAAGCGTGACGACGTTGAGCGTGGCCAGGTTCTGGTTAAGCCAGGTTCGGTTAAGCCGCACACCAAGTTCGAAGCTGAAGTGTACGTTCTGAGCAAAGAAGAAGGCGGTCGTCACACTCCGTTCTTCAAAGGCTACCGTCCACAGTTCTACTTCCGGACCACTGACGTGACCGGTAACTGCGAACTGCCGGAAGGCGTTGAAATGGTAATGCCGGGCGACAACATCAAAATGGTTGTCACCCTGATCAAGACCATCGCAATGGAAGACGGTCTGCGTTTCGCTATTCGTGAAGGCGGTCGTACCGTCGGCGCTGGCGTCGTAGCCAAAATCATCGAGTAATCGATGATTTGATAAAAAGCCCCCGCTTGCGGGGGCTTTTTTATTGGGTTGACACTATGTTGGCCCGTCTATAGAATTGCGCCTCCTTTTAACGGGCGCAGTGCGCCCGGTGGGAATAGCAGCCGGAGTCTGAAATCCAATGCAAAATCAGCAAATCCGTATCAGGTTGAAGGCTTTTGACCATCGCCTGATCGACCAATCCACCCAGGAAATCGTGGAAACCGCGAAACGTACTGGTGCTCAAGTGCGTGGTCCAATTCCACTGCCTACCCGTAAAGAGCGGTTCACCGTTCTGGTCTCCCCGCACGTCAACAAAGACGCGCGTGACCAGTACGAGATCCGTACTCATAAGCGCGTTCTGGACATCGTCCAGCCAACGGATAAAACCGTTGATGCACTTATGAAGCTTGATCTTGCGGCCGGTGTGGAAGTGCAGATCAGCCTCGGCTAAGACTCGGTCTTAGTCGTGTAACGCTCTGAAATGGGCGGCCATAGCGGGTGAAAGCCCCGTACACTCATGAGGTTTACAACATGACTATTGGTGTAGTCGGTCGTAAATGCGGTATGACCCGTATTTTCACCGAAGAAGGTGTCTCCATTCCGGTCACGGTCATTGAGATCGAGCCGAATCGCGTCACCCAGTTCAAAACTGAAGAGACCGATGGCTATCGTGCAGTGCAAGTCACTGTCGGCGAGCGTCGTGCTTCGCGTGTAACAGCTGCTCAGGCTGGCCACTTCGCTAAAGCGAACGTTGCCGCTGGTCGTACCGTAATGGAATTCCGCCTTGAAGAAGGCGAGTACCAGGCCGGCGATCTGATCAACGCTGAAATCTTCGCCGCTGGCCAACTGGTTGATGTAACCGGTCAGTCCAAAGGTAAAGGCTTCCAGGGTACGATCAAGCGTTGGAATTTCCGCGGGCAAGATAACACCCACGGTAACTCCGTATCCCACCGCGTCCCAGGCTCTATCGGCCAGTGCCAGACTCCTGGTCGTGTATTCAAGGGCAAAAAAATGTCCGGTCATATGGGCGCTGAGCGCGTGACCGTGCAGTCCCTGGAAGTAGTGCGCGTGGACGCTGAACGCAATCTGTTGTTGGTCAAGGGCGCTGTTCCTGGCGCTACTGGCGGCAACCTGGTTGTACGTCCAGCAGCCAAGGCTCGCGGTTAAGGGGAAGCTGACATGCAATTAAATGTAAATGACGCTCAAGCGATCGAAGTTTCCGAACTGACATTTGGCGGCGAGTTCAACGAGACGCTGGTTCACCAAGCAGTCGTGGCCTACATGGCTGGCGGCCGTCAAGGTAGCAAGCAGCAAAAGACCCGTTCCGACGTTTCTGGTGGCGGCAAGCGCCCATGGCGTCAGAAAGGTACTGGCCGTGCTCGTGCTGGTACTATCCGTAGCCCAATCTGGCGCGGCGGCGGTACCACTTTCGCAGCTCGTCCACAGGATCACTCCCAAAAGCTGAACAAGAAGATGTATCGCGCAGCAATGCGTTCCATCCTTGCTGAGCTGGTGCGTACTGATCGTCTGGTCGTGGTTCAGGACTTCGCTGTTGAAGCACCGAAAACCAAAGATCTGCTGAACAAGCTGAATGGCATGGGTCTGACTGATGTCCTGATCGTGTCCGATGCTGTTGATCAGAACCTGTACCTGGCTGCTCGTAACCTGCCACACGTTGATGTACGTGACGTGCAAGGTTCCGATCCAGTTAGTCTGATCGCATACGACAAGGTGTTGATCACCGTGTCGGCCGTGAAGAAATTCGAGGAGCTGCTGGGATGAACCAGGAACGCGTATTTAAAGTTCTGCTTGGCCCGCACGTTTCCGAGAAGGCTACGGTTCTGGCAGACAAGAAAGGCCAGTTCGTTTTCAAGGTTGCTACTGACGCAACCAAGCTGGAAATCAAGAAGGYCGTCGAAAGCCTGTTCAGCGTGAAAGTAGAGCGTGTTACTACCCTGAATGTTCTGGGTAAGAGCAAGCGCACTGCTCGCGGTCTGGGCAAGCGTAATGACTGGAAGAAGGCAGTTATCTCCCTTCAGCCAGGCCAAGATCTCGATTTCAGCAGCAGTGCTGAGTAAGGAAGGGGTGCATCATGGCAATYGTTAAATGCAAACCGACTTCCCCTGGCCGCCGTTTTGTGGTCAAGGTGGTCAACCAGGAGCTGCATAAAGGCGCTCCTCACGCACCGCTGCTCGAGAAAAAATCGAAGTCTGGTGGTCGTAACAACAATGGCCGTATTACCACTCGTCACATCGGTGGTGGTCATAAGCAGCATTATCGTCTGGTCGACTTCCGTCGTAACGACAAAGATGGCATCGCTGCCACTGTCGAGCGTATCGAATACGATCCAAACCGTACTGCTCACATCGCTCTGCTGCTGTACGCAGATGGCGAGCGTCGCTACATCATCGCCCCTAAAGGCGTGAGCGCTGGCGACCAGCTGATCGCAGGTGCTCTGGCACCGATCAAGCCGGGCAACGCTCTGCAGCTGCGTAACATTCCAGTTGGTAGCACCGTACACGGCATCGAATTGAAGCCAGGTAAAGGCGCGCAAATCGCTCGTTCCGCTGGTGCTTCGGCTCAGCTGATCGCTCGTGAAGGTGTCTACGTGATTAAGACCTGGTCGCGCCGTTCCATGATCCTGCCACAAATGGTCGGTCTGACCATCGCAGTACACAACGGTCGTCAACACGTCCCAGTTCTCGTTAACGAAGACATGGTCGGCCACAAACTGGGCGAGTTCGCCGGTACCCGCACATATCGTGGGCACGTGGCAGACAAGAAAGCCAAGCGTTAAGGGGTTAGGAAATGGAAGTAGCCGCTAAGTTGTCGGGCGCTCGAATCTCCGCCCAGAAAGCCCGCTTGGTCGCCGACCAGATCCGCGGGAAGAAGGTGGGCGAAGCGCTCAACCTGTTGGCTTTCAGCAGTAAGAAAGCCGCCGAGATCATGAAGAAAGTGCTGGAGTCGGCCGTAGCCAACGCCGAGCATAACGAAGGCGCAGACGTTGATGACCTTAAAGTCAGCACCGTTTTCGTCAACGAAGGGCGTTCGCTGAAGCGCATCATGCCACGTGCCAAAGGCCGTGCTGATCGCATCGTCAAGCGGTCTTGCCATATCACTGTCAAGGTTGCTGACAAGTAACGGAGTCGAAGAGATGGGTCAGAAAGTACATCCCATTGGCATTCGCCTGGGAATCGTCAAGGAGCACACCTCCGTCTGGTACGCAGACGGTCGGACTTATGCGGACTATTTGTTCGCTGATCTGAAGGTGCGTGAGTATCTCCAAGACAAACTAAAAAGCGCGTCCGTAAGCCGTATCGATATCCATCGTCCGGCCCAAACTGCACGTATCACCATCCACACCGCTCGTCCAGGTATCGTTATCGGGAAGAAAGGTGAAGATGTTGAGAAACTGCGCCAGGACCTGACCAAGCAAATGGGTGTGCCTGTGCACATCAATATCGAAGAGATCCGTAAGCCGGAACTCGACGGTATGCTGGTTGCGCAGAGCGTAGCTCAGCAGCTGGAGCGTCGCGTAATGTTCCGTCGCGCTATGAAGCGCGCTGTACAAAACGCCATGCGCATTGGTGCCAAAGGCATCAAAATCCAAGTGAGCGGTCGTCTCGGCGGTGCTGAAATCGCACGTACTGAATGGTATCGCGAAGGTCGTGTGCCACTGCACACCCTGCGTGCCGACATCGACTATGCCAACTACGAAGCTCACACCACCTACGGTGTGATCGGTGTAAAGGTTTGGATCTTCAAAGGCGAAGTAATTGGTGGTCGCCAAGAAGAGCTGAAACCACAAGCACCAGCGCCTCGTAAAAAAGCTGCTAAGTAAGGGGTACGCCAAATGTTGCAACCAAAGCGTACGAAGTTCCGCAAGCAGATGACTGGCCACAACCGTGGTCTGGCATTGCGCGGTAGCAAAGTCAGCTTCGGCGAGTTCGCGCTGAAGTCTGTTGCTCGTGGTCGTCTCACCGCTCGTCAGATCGAGTCAGCGCGTCGTGCTCTGACCCGTCACGTAAAACGTGGCGGCAAGATCTGGATCCGTGTATTCCCGGACAAGCCTGTCACCAAAAAGCCACTCGAAGTTCGGATGGGTAAAGGTAAGGGTAACGTGGAGTACTGGGTTGCCCAGATTCAGCCAGGCAAAGTCCTGTATGAAATCGAGGGCGTTTCTGAAGAGCTGGCGCGTGAGGCTTTCGCCCTGGCTGCTGCAAAGCTGCCGCTCGCCACCTCCTTTGTTAAACGGACGGTGATGTGATGAAAGCGAATGAACTTCGTGAAAAAGACGCGCCACAGCTAAACGAGCAACTGCTCGGCCTGTTGCGCGACCAGTTCAATCTGCGTATGCAGAAAGCAACTGGCCAGTTGGGGCAGTCTCACCTGCTCCGGCAAGTTAAGCGTGACATCGCTCGCGTGAAGACTGTGCTCAAACAGCAGGCAGGTAAGTAATCATGGCTGAAGCCGAAAAAACCGTCCGTACGCTGACTGGCCGTGTTGTCAGCGACAAAATGGACAAGACCATCACCGTTCTGATCGAGCGTCGCGTAAAGCACCCGATCTACGGTAAATACGTTAAGCGTTCGACTAAGCTGCACGCGCACGACGAAACCAATCAGTGCCACATCGGCGACAAAGTCACTATTCGTGAAACTCGTCCTTTGGCCAAGACCAAGTCTTGGGCACTGGTTGATGTTCTCGAACGCGCTGTGGAAGTCTAAGGACTAGGGGTCGGAGAAATTATATGATTCAGACTCAATCCATGCTCGATGTGGCCGATAACAGCGGCGCTCGCCGTGTTATGTGCATCAAGGTGCTGGGTGGCTCCCATCGTCGTTACGCTGGTATCGGTGACATCATCAAGGTTACCGTCAAGGAAGCAATTCCTCGCGGTAAAGTGAAAAAAGGCCAAGTGATGACTGCTGTTGTAGTCCGCACTCGTCACGGCGTTCGTCGTGCTGACGGCTCCATTATCCGCTTTGATGGCAACGCTGCTGTTCTTCTGAACAACAAGCAAGAGCCGATCGGCACCCGTATCTTTGGGCCAGTGACCCGTGAACTTCGTACTGAGAAGTTCATGAAGATCGTCTCGCTCGCCCCAGAAGTGCTGTAAGGAGATCCGACATGCAAAAGATTCGTCGTGACGACGAGATCATCGTGATCGCCGGCAAAGACAAAGGTAAGCGCGGTAAGGTGCTTAAGGTTCTCGCTGACGACCGTCTGGTCGTTGGTGGTCTGAACCTGGTTAAGCGTCATACCAAGCCTAACCCGATGTCGGGCGTACAAGGCGGTATCGTCGAAAAAGAAGCGCCACTGCACGCTTCCAACGTCGCCATTTTCAACGGCGAAACCAACAAGGCTGACCGCGTTGGTTTCAAAGTAGAAGACGGCAAGAAAATTCGTGTCTTCAAGTCGACCCAAAAAGCGGTTGATGCTTGAACACTGCTAGGTAGAAGACCATGGCACGACTAAAAGAGATTTACCGGAAGGAAATCGCACCGAAACTTAAGGAAGAACTTAAGCTTTCGAACGTGATGGAAGTTCCGCGCGTTACCAAAATCACCCTGAACATGGGTCTGGGCGAAGCGATCGGCGACAAAAAAGTCATCGAGCACGCTGTTGCTGACCTGGAAAAGATCACCGGCCAGAAAGTCGTTGTGACCTACGCTCGGAAATCCATCGCTGGCTTTAAAGTCCGTGAAGGTTGGCCGATCGGCGTCAAAGTGACCCTGCGCCGTGAGCGTATGTACGAGTTCCTGGATCGTCTGCTGTCGATCTCCCTGCCTCGGGTTCGCGACTTCCGCGGCCTGAATGCCAAGTCCTTCGATGGTCGTGGTAACTACAGCATGGGCGTAAAAGAGCAGATCATTTTCCCGGAAATCGATTACGACAAGATCGATGCTCTCCGCGGTCTGGACATTACCCTGACCACCACTGCCAAGAACGATGATGAAGGTCGCGCACTGCTGCGTGCTTTCAAATTCCCGTTCCGCAACTGATTGGAGTAGGAAAATGGCCAAGATGAGCATGAAAAACCGCGAGCTGAAGCGTCAGCTCACGGTTGCCAAGTACGCCAAGAAGCGTGCAGCACTGAAAGCTATCATCGTTGATCTGAACGCAAGYCCAGAAGCGCGTTGGGAAGCTACAGTAGCTCTGCAGAAGCAGCCACGTGACGCAAGCGCTTCGCGCATGCGTAACCGCTGCCGCCTGACCGGTCGTCCACACGGCGTTTACCGCAAGTTCGGCCTCGGCCGTAACAAACTGCGTGAAGCGGCAATGCGTGGTGACGTACCTGGTCTGGTTAAAGCCAGCTGGTAAGCACTATCGAAGTCTCGGTGCTCGGGGTCGCAAGATCCTGACCACCGGTGACCTTGAACTTGAATCAAGCCCCTATTGGGGCTTGATTCATTTGTGGGGTGTGTCTAGAATACCCGGCTCGCCTGAGCCCGTGCTTTTTTCGTGCGGAGTTTCTCGGCGAAGGTAGTAGCCGCAAGGCTTATTTTTTTGTATTAGGAGCGTCTAGCCCATGAGTATGCAGGACCCGTTAGCGGACATGCTAACTCGAATCCGTAATGCCCAGATGGCTGAAAAGTCCGTCGTAAGCATGCCGTCTTCCACGTTGAAGGTGGCTGTAGCTAAAGTCCTGAAGGACGAAGGTTACATCGCGGGTTATCAGATCAGCAGCGAAATCAAGCCACTGCTGTCCATCGAGCTGAAGTACTTCGAAGGCCGTCCGGTCATCGAGGAAGTGAAGCGCGTTAGCCGTCCAGGCCTGCGTCAGTACAAGTCCGTCGATGATCTGCCAAAAGTTCGTGGCGGTCTCGGTGTGTCTATCGTCTCCACCAACAAAGGTGTGATGACGGATCGTGCTGCGCGCGCTGCCGGTGTCGGCGGCGAAGTTCTTTGCACTGTGTTCTAAGGGGGGATAAGCATGTCTCGCGTCGCTAAGAACCCCGTTAAGCTGCCAGCCGGTGTCGAAGTTAAATTCGCAGGCCAACAGCTTTCGGTGAAGGGTGCCAAGGGCACTCTCGAACTGAACATCCATTCGTCCGTTGAGATCGTTGAAGAAGCTGGTGAGCTGCGTTTCGCTGCTCGCAATGGCGATCAACAAACTCGCGCAATGGCCGGTACCACTCGTGCGTTGGTAAACAACATGGTCCAAGGCGTAAGCCAAGGCTTCGAGCGTAAGCTCCAGCTGGTCGGTGTTGGTTACAAGGCGCAAGCAAAAGGCACAGTGCTGAACCTGGCTCTTGGCTTCTCGCACCCAGTGGATTATGAACTGCCGGAAGGCATCACCGCTGAGACTCCTAGCCAAACCGACATCCTGATCCGGGGTATCGATAAGCAGCTGGTAGGTCAAGTGGCCGCCGAGATCCGCGACTTCCGTCCACCAGAGCCGTACAAAGGCAAAGGTGTGCGCTACGCGGACGAAGTCGTCCGTCGTAAAGAAGCCAAGAAGAAGTAGGGCATAGCAAATGACCGACAAAAAAGTTACTCGACTGCGTCGCGCTCGCAAAGCACGCCTGAAAATGCACGAACTCGAAGTCGTGCGTCTCTGCGTGTTCCGTTCGTCGCAGCACATCTACGCCCAGGTCATTTCGGCCGACGGCAACAAAGTCCTGGCAAGTGCCTCGACTTTGGATAAAGAACTGCGTGATGGCGCCACTGGCAACATCGACGCGGCCACTAAGGTTGGCCAGCTGGTCGCTACGCGTGCTAAAGCCGCTGGCGTCTCGCAGGTGGCTTTCGACCGCTCTGGCTTCAAGTACCACGGCCGCGTCAAGGCGCTGGCTGATGCTGCTCGTGAAGCTGGGCTGGAGTTCTAAGTTATGTCAAATAACGACCAAAAGCGCGACGAAGGCTACATCGAGAAGCTGGTTCAAGTTAACCGCGTAGCCAAAACCGTTAAAGGCGGCCGTATCTTCACTTTCACCGCGTTGACCGTGGTTGGTGATGGTAAAGGGCGTGTTGGCTTCGGCCGTGGCAAGTCGCGTGAAGTGCCTGCTGCGATCCAGAAGGCAATGGAAGCTGCTCGCCGCAACATGATCCAAGTTGATCTGAACGGCACCACTCTGCAGTACGCAATGAAGTCCGCTCACGGCGCTTCGAAGGTGTACATGCAGCCTGCTTCTGAAGGTACCGGTATCATCGCTGGCGGCGCTATGCGTGCTGTCCTCGAAGTTGCTGGCGTTCAGAACGTTCTGGCCAAGTGCTACGGCTCGACTAACCCGGTAAACGTGGTTCACGCCACTTTCAAAGGTTTGAAAGCTATGCAGTCTCCTGAATCCATTGCCGCCAAGCGTGGCAAAAGCGTCAAGGAGATCTTCTGATCATGGCTACCGTTAAAGTTACGCTGATCAAAAGCATGACCGGCCGCATCCCTAACCACAAACTGTGCGTTAAGGGTCTGGGTCTGCGTCGCATCGGTCACACTGTAGAAGTCCAGGATACTCCCGAGAATCGCGGGATGATCAACAAGGCTTACTACATGCTGCGTGTCGAGGGTTAATCGATGAAACTCAATGATCTGAGTCCAGCGCCGGGTTCCCGTCGCGAAAAGCATCGTCCGGGCCGTGGTATCGGTAGTGGTTTGGGTAAGACTGGTGGCCGTGGTCACAAAGGTCAAACCTCCCGCTCCGGTGGCACCATTGCTCCAGGCTTTGAAGGCGGTCAACAGCCGCTGCATCGTCGCCTGCCGAAGTTCGGTTTCGTTTCCCTGAAAGCCATGGACCGCGCAGAAGTGCGTTTGTCCGAGCTGGCTAAAGTGGAAGGCGACATCGTCACTGTGCAGTCCCTGAAAGATGCCAACGTGATCAACGTCAACGTTCAGCGTGTGAAAATCATGCTGTCCGGCGAAGTTACTCGCGCTGTCACCATCGGAAAGGGAATCGGCGCCACCAAAGGTGCGCGTGCGGCTATCGAAGCAGCTGGCGGCAAGTTCGAGGAATAAATGGCTAAGCAAGGTGCTCTCTCTGCGCTCGGCAAAGGCGGTATGTCTGAACTCTGGGCTCGTCTGCGTTTTCTGTTCCTGGCGATTATCGTCTACCGAATAGGCGCACACATCCCGGTTCCAGGTATCAACCCGGACCGACTCGCAGACCTGTTTCGACAGAATGAGGGGACCATTCTTAGCTTGTTCAACATGTTTTCCGGCGGCGCGCTGGAGCGGATGAGCATCTTTGCACTGGGGATCATGCCGTACATTTCGGCATCGATCATCATGCAACTGATGACAGCCGTCAGCCCGCAGCTGGAGCAGTTGAAGAAGGAAGGTGAAGCTGGCCGTCGCAAGATCAGCCAGTACACCCGCTACGGCACTGTCGTCCTCGCTCTCGTTCAGGCTATTGGCATGTCCATTGGCCTGGCGGGGCAGGGCGTTGCGTTCACTGGTGACTTTGGCTTCCATTTCGTCGCGGTATCCACTTTTGTGGCTGGTGCGATGTTCATGATGTGGCTGGGTGAGCAGATTACTGAGCGTGGTGTTGGCAACGGTATCTCGATGTTGATTTTTTCGGGTATCGTCGCCGGTCTTCCGAGAGCAATCGGGCAGTCTTTCGAGTCTGCGCGTCAGGGTGATATCAACATCTTCGCCTTGGTTGCCATCGGTTTGCTGGCAGTAGCGATTATCGGTTTCGTGGTGTTCATTGAGCGTGGTCAGCGTCGTATTGCTGTTCACTACGCCAAGCGTCAGCAGGGCCGCAAGGTCTTTGCTGCGCAGACTAGCCACTTGCCGCTGAAAGTGAACATGGCCGGTGTTATTCCGGCTATTTTCGCGAGCAGCATTTTGCTGTTCCCGGCTTCGTTGGGTGCCTGGTTTGGTCAGTCTGAAGGTATGGGCTGGTTGCAGGACATCTCGCAGTCGATCGCTCCTGGTCAGCCGTTGAATATTCTGCTGTTTAGTGCAGGGATTATTTTCTTCTGCTTCTTCTATACGGCGTTGATGTTCAATCCGAAAGACGTAGCGGAAAACCTGAAGAAGTCCGGTGCCTTTATTCCGGGTATCCGTCCAGGTGAGCAGTCTGCGCGCTATATTGATGGCGTTCTGACTCGCTTGACCATGTTCGGTGCTCTTTATATGACGGCCGTGTGCCTGTTGCCCCAGTTCCTGGTGGTTGCAGCAAACGTTCCGTTCTACCTTGGCGGGACCTCGTTGCTGATCGTGGTCGTGGTTGTGATGGACTTCATGTCCCAAGTACAATCGCACCTCGTTTCGCACCAGTACGAATCCCTGATGAAGAAAGCCAACCTGAAGGGTTACGGCAGCGGCATGCTGCGCTGACCCATAAGGTTCGAGGAGTTGGTGATGAAAGTTCGTGCATCGGTGAAAAAGCTGTGCCGTAACTGCAAGATTATTCGCCGCGAAGGTGTTGTTCGAGTAATTTGCAGCGCGGAACCGCGTCACAAACAGCGCCAAGGCTGAGTGTGATTGTGCTTCAAGCCCAGCAGCTAGTGCGCTGCTGGGTTGATTATTTGTTATTACAGCGATATTATCTCGCGCCCTATTTCTTGGCTTCCGGGGCGTAGGTAGCTGTCAATTGGAGTCCCACTGAATGGCCCGTATTGCAGGCGTCAACATTCCAGATAACAAGCATACTGTTATCTCGCTGACCTACATCTATGGTGTTGGTCGCACAACTGCACAGAAGATCTGTGCAGTGACTGGGGTAAACCCAGCCGCAAAGATCAAGGATCTGAGCGACGAGCAGATTGAACAGCTGCGTGGCGAAGTGGCGAAGTTCACCACTGAAGGTGACCTGCGTCGCGAAATCAACATGAAAATCAAGCGCTTGATGGACCTCGGTTGCTATCGCGGTCTGCGTCATCGTCGTGGTCTGCCAGTACGCGGTCAGCGTACCAAGACCAACGCGCGTACCCGTAAAGGTCCGCGTAAGCCGATCCGCAAGTAATCGCCCCAGCGAATCGACAGGAATTTAATCATGGCAAAACCTGCTGCTCGTCCTCGTAAAAAAGTCAAAAAGACAGTGGTTGATGGCATCGCCCACATCCACGCGTCTTTTAACAACACAATCGTGACCATCACCGACCGTCAAGGTAACGCTCTTTCCTGGGCTACCTCCGGTGGTTCGGGTTTCCGCGGTTCCCGCAAGTCCACCCCGTTTGCTGCTCAAGTAGCTGCTGAACGTGCTGGTCAAGCTGCGCTGGAATATGGCCTGAAAAACCTCGACGTTAACGTCAAAGGTCCAGGTCCAGGTCGTGAGTCCGCTGTCCGTGCTTTGAACGGCTGTGGCTATAAGATCGCCAGCATCACCGACGTGACGCCAATCCCGCACAACGGGTGCCGTCCGCCGAAGAAGCGCCGCGTGTAATCCAGGAGATTGTAAAGAATGGCTCGTTACATTGGTCCAAAATGCAAACTCGCTCGTCGCGAAGGCACCGATCTCTTCCTGAAGAGCGGCGTGCGCGCGATCGAATCGAAGTGCAACATTGAAGCAGCACCTGGTATCCACGGCCAACGCCGCGGTCGCCAGTCCGATTACGGCACCCAACTGCGTGAAAAGCAGAAGGTCCGTCGTATCTACGGCGTTCTCGAGCGTCAATTCAGCGGCTACTACAAAGAAGCTGCTGGCAAGAAAGGCGCAACTGGCGAAAACCTGTTGCAGCTGCTCGAATGCCGTCTGGACAACGTTGTATACCGTATGGGCTTTGGTTCGACTCGTGCCGAATCCCGTCAGCTGGTATCGCACAAATCCGTCAGCGTTAACGGTCAGACCGTAAACGTTCCGTCCTACCAGGTTCGTGCTGGTGACGTGGTCGCGATTCGCGAGAAAGCAAAGAACCAACTTCGCATTGTCCAAGCTCTCGATCTGTGTGCCCAACGTGGCCGCGTAGAATGGGTAGAAGTAGACACTGAGAAGAAGTCGGGCGTTTTCAAGAACGTTCCTGCTCGCAGTGATCTGTCCGCCGACATCAACGAAAGCCTGATTGTCGAGCTCTACTCCAAGTAAGGGCTAGAAAATAGGTGCATCCATGCAGATTTCGGTAAATGAGTTCCTGACACCCCGCCATATTGATGTGCAGGTTGTCAGTCCAACCCGCGCCAAGATCACWCTCGAGCCTCTCGAGCGTGGTTTYGGCCACACCCTGGGCAACGCGCTGCGCCGCATCCTGTTGTCCTCAATGCCCGGCTGTGCAGTAGTCGAGGCCGAGATTGACGGTGTGCTCCACGAGTACAGCGCCATCGAAGGTGTACAGGAAGACGTAATTGAAATCCTGTTGAACCTTAAAGGTCTGGCTATCAAGCTGCACGGCCGTGACGAAGTTACGCTGACCTTGTCGAAGAAGGGTTCGGGGGTGGTTACCGCTGCCGATATTCAGCTGGATCATGATGTCGAGATCGTTAATCC
>NZ_JBFTLU010000134.1:0-9819 GCF_056396605.1 Pseudomonas sp. 05T35 | reverse complement strand
GCCAATGCCCGGGCAATCGCTACCCGTTGTTGCTGACCGCCGGAAAGCTGATGCGGGTACTTGTGCGCGTGGGCCAGCAGTCCGACCTTGTCCAGCAGCGCATAGGCGCGTTGTTCACTCAAGGGTTTTGCGCCGCCGTGGAAGCGCGGCGCCAGAGTAATGTTGTCAAGAATGCAGCGATGGGGAAACAGGTTGAAGTTCTGGAAAACCATTCCGATATGCCGCACGCCACTACGAACCCTGGCGCTGTTGGGGGTGTCGTTGGAACCGATGAAGCTTTCGCCGAAAAGCATGATCTCGCCTTGATCAATACTTTCCAGTCCATTGATGGTGCGAATCAACGACGTTTTACCTGAGCCTGACGGACCAATGATCGAAATCACCTGACCACTGCCGACTGTCAGGTCGATGCCCTTGAGCACCTCGTGATTGCCATAGCGCTTGTGGATCTTCTCCAGTTGTAGAACCGGTACCGCACCGCGGTTGACCGGGAGGCCGGCAGTGCTGGTCAGTGGTTGGGATTGGGCCTTGAGTCGGGTCACGGCGGTTTCGTCGAGGGTTTGCGGCTTGCGTTGGTTCAGATCCAGATGGCGTTCCAGTCGCTGCAAAAACCAACCGAACACGCTGACGATAAACACGTAATACACCGCTACCGCGCCGAGGGTTTCCATCACCAGGAAGTTCTGCGCGTACAGGCGCTGGCCGACGGTCAGCAGTTCGGTCAGGGAGATCACTGAGATCAGCGACGTCAGTTTCACCACCGTGATGTATTCGTTGATCAAGGTCGGCAAGGAAATGCGAAAAGCCTGAGGAATCACGATCAAACGCTGCAAGCCCAGGAAGCCGATACCCAGCGCACGCCCGGCTTCTTTCTGACCCTTGGCGACCGAAATCAGGCCGCCGCGATGGATCTCTGCCATATACGCCGCTTCGGTGATCACCAGCGCGAACAACCCGGAGTAGAACGGGTTGGACAGGACCGAGCCGGTCATCGGGAATAACTGCGGCAGGTTATAGACGAAGACCACCAGCACCAGCAGCGGAATGCTGCGGAAGAACCAGATATAAGCGGTCGCCGGAAGTCTGAGCCAGACCGAAGTCGACAGTTTGGCCGAGGCCAGCACAAAGCCCAGCAGCATGCCGATGAACCAGGCCAGGGCACTGAGCTCGATCACAGTGACGCAGGCTTGCCAGAAGGCGGAATCTGCGAACAGGGAGAAGAAATACGTCCAATCGAATTGCATAAGTACCTCGAACCGCATTGAAATCTTCGCGGGTAAGCCGCTCCCGCAGGGGGAGCGGTATTTTTGTAGGCGTGTGCTGGCCCGCGAAGGGGCGTTGCCTTAGTTGGACGCTTCTTCCAGGTTGTACTTCTTCAGGATAGCTGCGTAGTCACCGCTTTTTTTCGCGGCATCAAACGCCTTGAGCAGCGCCTGATAGGTCTCGTCATTGCCTTTCTTGACGAAGATGCCGAGGGTTTGCGGATAGACCAGATGCTGGGAGGTGACCACTACACGACCGTTGGTGTGCTCGGCGATCATCTTCGCCGCACCGGCGATTTCCATTTGGGCCTGGATGTTTTTCGACAGCAGGGCCTGGGTCACTTCCGGTGCCGACGGGAACTCGCTGACAGTGATGGCGCCCTTGTTGTTCGGCACGCAATAGTCGGTCGAGAGTTTCTTCAATTGAGCGACCCAGGTGGTGCCTTGTTCCAGTCCGACTTTCAGGCCGCAGAGGTCTTCTGGGGTTTGTGCATTCAGCGTGCTGTCTTTCGGCGCCATGATTGCCGCGCCCGTTACGGCGTAGCCAATGGTCATGGCTTGAGTCTGACGCTCTGGCGTGATGTACATGCCGGAGATGATCGCGTCGTAGTGCCCGGAGTTCAGGCCGGAAATCAGATTGGGGAATTTGGTATCGACGAACTCCGCCTTGGCTTGCATCTGCTTGGCCAGGGCTTGAGCCAGTTCCGGATCGGAGCCGACGATATTTTTCTGGCTGTCATAGGACTCGAACGGCGGATAGGTGATTTCCATGCCGATTTTCAACTGACCCGGTGTGGCGGTGGAAGCCATGCTGGCGGTTGCACAGAACAGGCTGGCGGCGAGCAGGGACAAGCGGGCAGCACGGTTATTTTTGTTAAGCATTTTCGGTGACTCCGATTAGAAAGTAGTGGCCGACAGCAATGATCAGGACGGTTGTGTCTGATTTTTCAGGTGCCCGAAGCTCGAAGGCTTACGCGCCTTCTCCGGCAACATGATTTCTCCGTTTTCCACCCGCTTGCGCAGGTATTGGTAAGTTTGCAGCGCCTGGCTGTACATGTGTTCGCCAATGGCGATCTGCTCATACTCCTGCCCGGTCTTGGCAAAGCCTGGCAGGGGTTTGATCTGGGTATGGAAGTCGCAGGCATAGAACAGCGGGAAGGAGTAGCGCTCTTCGCTGACACTGCGGACACGGTGAGCCGTTGCAACGAATGCACCCGCGGTCATGACTTCGAGCATGTCGCCGATGTTCACCACGAACGCCCCTGGAACAGGCGGTGCATCAATCCACTGGCCTAGATTGTTCATCACCTCCAGCCCGGGTTTGTCAGCCAGCAAAATGGTGAAGCATTCGTAGTCGGTGTGTGCACCAATCCCGGGTGCATCCTGTGCCGTTCCATCGAACGGGTAGTGGATCAGACGCAGCTTCGAGGGCGGCCGGGTGACCATGCTGTCGAAATAGTCTTCCTCCAGGCCCAATGCCAGGGCGAAGCCCCCGAACAGCCGTCGACCGAGGGCGAAGATCGCGGCGTAGTAGGCCTGCACGGCTTCCTTGAAACCTGGCAGTGACGGCCATTCATTCGGCCCGAGCAGCGGCGTGTTAGCCAGTACCAGCGGATCGTTTTCCGGGACTTCGAAGCCGATGTCGAAGGCTTCCTTATGATCCGGTTTGCCCTTGGCATAAACCTCTTCACCTTCCGGGACAAAGCCCTTGTGAGTCTTCGAGGTGCCGATGTAGTGCTGCATCTTGGTTTCCAGGGGCTGATCGAAATAGTCCTTGGCTGCCTGGCGCAAGTTGGTGATCAACTGCGGATCGATGCCATGGCTGGTGATATAGAGAAAGCCGACGTCACTGGCAGCCACCCCGAGTTGCTCTGCGACGACCAGCCGATGTTCCCGTTCGATGCTGAACAGACCGGCGATATCCACCACCGGAATGCTCTTGAAGTTCGCTTGGGGCGTAGTGTTATTGATCTGCTCGGACATGTTGCAAGCACCTCACGTGAGGGTTGAGTGATTGAAGCGATCGAAGTGTTCGCGCTCTGTATTGGCCATCCATATATTCAGCGACCACAGGTCGGCGACCGGCACATTGGTGAAGGGTAAGTGGTGCAAATAGCCGTCGGCACCGAACTCAGGCGTCAGGGTGCTGACCTGATAGCCGCGAGCCTGTTGGGAGCGCCAGACGGCTTCCCAGTGCTGTTGATGGAAGGCCAGTTCCTGGGCGTATTCCGGGGCGGCGGGATGGGGAACCTGCGGGCCTTGGTCATAGCCGACGCGGGCCTGGATATGGTGTACGCGCTCGACGAAGGCACTCAGGTCATCCGCCGGATCATTCAACAACCGCTCGCACGTCACGACCCAATGGCTGATATCGCTGGTGAACCGCAAGTCGGGTAGCTGCCGGATCAGTTCAAGCGTCAGCCAAGGGTTGAACAGTGAACGTGAGCGGTGGGTTTCGAAGCTGCACAATTGCCCGTGCTTGCGTGCAAGCGCCATGGCCTGGCCGAAGAACTCCACCTGCTGCGCCAGCGGCCAACGGTCATTGCCGGCCAGCACATTGACGAAGCGTGGATTGAGCTCGGCAGCCCAAGCGAGCTTTTTGTCCAGATCAAGAAGGTGTTCGGTGGGCGACGCGGATTGTTCCGGCAGCACGTCATAGGCGGTAAACACGGTGCTGATGTAAGCCAGTGCATTGGCTTTTAGAAAGGCGCCGAACTCGGCTCGTTCGCGGACGTCCAACGGCAGGCGAGCTTCCATGCCATCGAAGCCGGCTTTCAGCAACTCATCGAGGGCCTGGGCCTTGCTCGCGCTATAGCCCCAGAGGGTACGAAATATTTCCAGTTTCATCGGTGAACCTCCACGACGCCTTGAACTACTCGAGGCTCGACGCCGGTGCATGACCGAATCGAGCTGTTATGGCAGTAGCAAAAGGTTTTCATGAGTCGGATCTCAGGGATCCGTTTTCACTTACGTCGCTGTCAGCTTTTATTGTTATTAGGAC
Source organism: Pseudomonas sp. 05T35 (assembly GCF_056396605.1). Lineage (NCBI taxonomy): Bacteria > Pseudomonadati > Pseudomonadota > Gammaproteobacteria > Pseudomonadales > Pseudomonadaceae > Pseudomonas > Pseudomonas sp. 05T35. Next base: position 5,556 of record NZ_JBFTLU010000134.1, on the reverse strand, counting down.
CGCAGTGCGGTTACAGGTCACGTTGGTGCTGATGGTAGACATGGGGTGAAACAGAGAAAAATAGGAAACCCCAAATTGTTACTTCAGGATTTTATAAACAAATAGGCGCCTATCAATACTCGCTGCTTTCGTGAGCATTTCACTGGATATGCTATCGTTGCGGCATCATCCATGACGATCAACGAGAATTCCCGCATGAAGCTGGCTGTCTGGACGACAGAACGCATTGCTGGCTGGAAGCAACTGCTGCTGGCCGGCCTTTTCTGTTTGTTGAGCCTTCCTGTATTCGCCGAGTTGCAGGCGCCAGCGAGCATGGCTGATCAGCGCGCCATGTCGGTCACGCAAGTGGTGTTGGGAATCCTCAGCTACGCTCGCTGGCCGGTGGAGCCGGCGCAATTGCGTTTATGCGTGGTCGGTCCCACCGAGTACACCGACGATTTGCTCAAAGGCACTACTCAAGCCACGGGTCGTCCGGTGGTCGTTCGGCGACTGTTGGCCAATTACCCGGCGATCGCCAGCGAGTGTGACGCAATCTATATCGGCAAACTGACCAATGAAGAGCGCAGCACGCTCTTCGCTTCTTTGACAGGCCATCCGGTGCTGAGTATCAGCGAGGGCGGCGATCAATGCACGGTAGGCAGCCTGTTCTGCCTGCGGGTCAGTGACAATCAAGTCTCGTTTGAGGTCAACCTCGACTCGGTAGCCCGTAGTGGTGTACGCGTTCACCCCAGCGTCTTGCAACTCTCTCGCCGTAAAGCGGCGGCCCCATGAGCCTGTTCAGGTCCGGTAACCGCCCAACGTTGAAATCGGTCATTGGCCGTGGGCACCTGATTGTCGCGTTGGTTGGGGTGGCCATGGCCAGTCTGTCCCTGACCTTGCTCGGGGTACTGGCCTTGCGGGTGTATGCCGATCACAACCTGCAGCTGATTGCCCGTTCGATCAATTACACCGTGGAAGCTGCAGTGGTGTTCAACGACAGCGCGGCGGCGACGGAAGCGCTGGCGCTGATCGCGTCCACAGAAGAAGTGGCCGATGCCCAGGTGTTCGATGAAAAGGGCCAACTGCTCGCGCGTTGGCAGCGACCGGAAACCGGTCTGGTTTCCGAACTGGAAATGCAGATCGCCCGAACGCTTCTGGAAAAACCGATCAATATGCCGATCCTTCATCGGGGTCAGGAAATCGGCAGCATCCTGCTGACCGGGCATGGCGGCAGTCTGATGCGCTTTTTGCTCAGCGGTCTGGCCGGGATTGTCTTGTGTACGGCGGTCAGCGCCTGGGTCGCGTTGTATCTGGCACGACGCCAACTACGAGGGATTACCGGCCCACTGCGCAGCCTGGCCGAGGTCGCTCACGCGGCGCGCCAGGAGCGGGCCCTCGATCGTCGTGTGCCGCCAGCACGCATTGCCGAACTCGACAGCCTGGGCAACGACTTCAATGCCTTGCTTGATGAACTGGAGTCCTGGCAAACCCACCTGCAAAGCGAAAACGAAACGCTGGCCCACCAGGCCAGCCATGACAGCCTCACCGGATTGCCGAACCGGGCGTTTTTCGAAGGTCGGCTGATCCGTGCATTGCGCAACGCCAGTAAACACGATGAGCGGGTTGCCGTGCTGTTTCTCGATAGCGACCAGTTCAAGGGTATCAATGACAACTTCGGTCACGCCGCTGGCGATGCCGTGCTGATTGCCGTGGCAACCCGAGTCCGGGCGCAATTGCGTGAAGAGGATCTGGTCGCGCGCCTGGGGGGTGATGAGTTTGCTGTGCTGTTGACTCCGTTGCACAACACCGAAGACGCCGAACGTATTGCCGAAAAGATCATCGCCAGCATGGAGCTGCCGATTCAGTTGCCGGGCGATACCCAGGTGTTGACCTCACTCAGCGTTGGCATTGCCATTTACCCTGATCATGGCGCCACGCCGGGTACCCTGCTCGACGCCGCCGATGCGGCAATGTATCAAGCCAAACGTCTCGCTCGAGGCGGGCAATATACGGCAGGGTCGGAGCACCTTGTCGCCAACGTTCAAACCAGGAGTTAACAGCCTTGTTTTCACTGACCCAGCGTTCCCTGCGATTCTTTACCTTTACCTTGCTCATGGCCGTGCTGGCATTGACCGGATGCCAAACCGCACCGCAAAAAGGCCTCAGCCCGGCGCAGATCGCGGTGCTCAAGCAACAGGGTTTCGAATTGACCGAGGACGGCTGGGCCTTCGGTTTGTCGGGCAAGGTGCTGTTTGGCAGCGACGTTGATCACCTGAACGCGCAAAGTACCGAAATCGTCGAGCGAATCGGCAAGGCATTGCACGGTGCCGGCATTGAGCGCGTGCGGGTCGATGGCCACACCGACACGTCGGGTAAAGAGGCCTATAACGAGCAACTTTCCCTTCGCCGCGCCAAGAGTGTCGGCGAGGTGCTGACCAGCGTTGGCATGCGGGAAGAGAACATCCGACTGCGCGGCCTGGGCAGCGCCGAGCCGGTGGCATCCAACACCACCGTCGCCGGACGCACCGAGAATCGCCGGGTATCGATCGTGGTGAGCGCTGACTAGTCGGCGAAGTGCATCGTTCGGGTTTTCCCCATCAATAGCGCCTGATTCTGCTCGGTCACGGCGCGGATGCGTTTGCATGCCATAAGCCGGGTGCGTCCCGGTTACTATCGACGTGCCTTAACTCTGATTCATTCGATAGACCATTGCGCTCCAGTAACGGTTGCCATTGCGTTTCTGGCGAGTCCATCCGGCAGCCTCCAACTGCTTGGCGATCATTCGATTCATGACTCCATGACCGAGCAACAGGACCGGGCCTGCGCTCGCAAGGGATCGAAGTTGTTGAGCGGCCTCGTTGGCCCGAATCCTGGCCTGACGGAAAGACTCGACCGTCCCTGAGAAGCCGCATAACCATGAGACTCGAAGGATAAATGCCCACGTAAACGGTGAAAGACGGGGCAGTGTCCAGCGGCCATGGGGCAACTGCGCCTCGCAGAAAATCGCGTCTACCAGTGTGGGCTGAAGGCCCAACGCCCGAACGGATGTCAGAGCCCGAGGCGCACTGCTCGATACAATCACTTGGGCGGTAGCGGCCAGTTGCACACTCGCCTCTGGAGCAGGCTGGTCGATGATTTCGGATAGGTTGTATTGCTCGATCCAGCGTTTCATATCAAGCGCTGAAACCTTGTTGACCACGGCCAGATTCGGCTGCCCATGGCGCATCAGGATGATCTCCCTGCTCATGTGTTTACGTCCTTGTTTTACTGTCCCAGGAGTGCTGAAAATGCACCCGGCGGGGATTTGAAGCATGCTGATCGTGCCGGTATAAACCGCACATTGAGGCGTGAGATTATCATCTGGACGTTAGGTGAAGGGAGCGACATTTGCAGCTTGCGTGAACGAGCTCCATACCCCCAAAGGCACCTGCCAATGCCCTTCGATGTCACAAGTTGCGTACCAATCCCTGTCATCAAACCTTGGCAAAGGCCTGCGGACCTCGTTACGACGCCGCTACCTGATTCCTTGAAGGGTTGTCAGTCGGCGAAGTACATCGTTCGGGTTTCCCCCATCAATAGCGCCTGATTCTGCTCGGTCACGGCGCGGATGTAGTCCCACAACAACGTGATTCGCTTGAGCTTGCGCAGGTCCTCGCGGCAGTACATCCAGAACTGCCGGGTGATGTTGATTTCCTCCGACAGCACTGGCAGCAGTCGTGGATCCTGGGCCGCCAGGAAACACGGCAGAATCGCTAGCGAGCGGCCTTGCTGCGCGGCGACGAATTGCGCAATCACGCTGGTGCTGCGCAGGTTGGCGCTGGCGCCGGGTAGTACATTCGCCAGGTACAGCAGCTCCGAGCTGAATGCCAGATCGTCGACATAACTGATGAACTGATGCTTGCCCAAATCTGCCGGGCGGCGGATGGGCGGGTGTTGGTCGAGGTAATCCTGGGTCGCGTACAGCTGCAAACGGTAGTCGCAGAGTTTGCAGCAGACGTAAGGGCCGTGTTCCGGGCGTTCCAGGGCGATGACAATGTCCGCCTCGCGCTTGGACAGGCTGATGAAGTGTGGCAGCGGCAGGATATCCACCGAAATCGCCGGATAGGCATCGACGAAGTGGCTGAGCTGTGGGGTGATGAAAAAACTCCCGAAACCCTCGGTGCAGCCCATCCGCACATGGCCGGATAACGCCACGCCCGAGCCGGACACCTGCTCGCACGCCATGTGCAGCGTGCTTTCTATGGATTCGGCATAACCCAGCAAACGCTGGCCTTCGGCGGTCAATACGAAGCCATTGGTCCGCGACTTCTCGAACAACAATGTCCCCAATGCACCTTCCAGCGAGGTGATCCGTCGTGACACGGTGGTGTAATCCACGGCCAGGCGTTTGGCAGCGCTGCTGGCCTTGCGGGTACGGGCGACCTCGAGGAAAAACTTCAGGTCGTCCCAGTTCAACGAGCCTAACGATGTGATGTTTTTTTGCATGTTGGACCGGCTTTTATGTGCGTTCTTATTAGAAGTTTGCACATCTATACTCCAAAAACAGTCCGACAACCAACTCGCGACACACGCCTCATTACAAGGCGACTTTTCTCGCCTTGGCTCCCTGCATAACAACAAGTCCAGGAGACCAGCATGAACGCATCGCTCACGCCAGAAACCACTGTGCAAAAGGTCAAGCTGTTGATCGACGGCCAATGGGTCGAGTCCCAGACCACCGAGTGGCACGACATCGTCAATCCGGCAACCCAGCAAGTGCTGGCTAAAGTGCCGTTCGCTACGCCTGCGGAAGTCGACGCTGCGATCAGCGCCGCTCATCGCGCTTTCCAGACCTGGAAGCTGACGCCGATTGGCGCGCGGATGCGCATCATGCTCAAGCTTCAGGCGTTGATTCGCGAGCACTCCAAGCGCATCGCCGTGGTTCTCAGCGCCGAGCAGGGCAAAACTATTGCCGACGCTGAAGGCGATATTTTCCGTGGCCTGGAAGTGGTTGAGCACGCGTGCTCCATTGGCAGCCTGCAAATGGGCGAATTCGCTGAAAACGTCGCGGGCGGTGTTGATACCTACACCCTGCGCCAACCGATCGGCGTCTGCGCCGGCATCACGCCGTTCAACTTCCCGGCGATGATCCCGCTGTGGATGTTCCCGATGGCCATCGCCTGCGGCAACACCTTTGTGCTCAAACCGTCCGAACAGGACCCGATGTCGACCATGCTGCTGGTGGAACTGGCCATCGAGGCTGGCATTCCAGCCGGCGTGCTCAACGTGGTTCACGGCGGCAAGGATGTGGTGGACGCGCTCTGCACCCACAAAGACATCAAGGCTGTTTCGTTCGTCGGTTCGACTGCAGTCGGTACTCACGTCTACGACCTGGCCGGCAAACACGGCAAACGCGTGCAATCGATGATGGGCGCCAAGAACCACGCGGTGGTGCTGCCCGATGCCAATCGTGAGCAAGCCCTCAATGCGCTGGTCGGTGCCGGTTTCGGCGCTGCCGGTCAACGCTGCATGGCCACCTCGGTGGTGGTGTTGGTGGGGGCGGCCAAGCAATGGCTGCCAGACCTCAAGGCCCTGGCG
>NZ_JBFTLU010000133.1:0-16481 GCF_056396605.1 Pseudomonas sp. 05T35 | reverse complement strand
CTGTAGTGTGCGTTGACATACCGTAGTTCCTTTTAGTCAATCCGTGCGGAACAGCCTGTCCGTAACACCAGGCTATCGACGGCTATTTACCTGTCAGTGCACCCATTGCACTGATAGTGCAATTCAATAATGGTGCACGGAGGCTGTCTACTGTCAGAAATAACAGGTATTAGGACATACTCGACGAACGGTAACGCAAGTTCAAAGCACCACATTACGCACAAACCGCGTCGCCACCGTCCCCTCATTGCGATAGGCGTGGGGCCGGTTACTGGCGAAGCTGACAAACTCGCCTGTCGCGAGAATGCGCTCTTCATCCCCCAGCACCAGCGTCAGGCTGCCTTCGAAGACATACAGCTGCTCACTCCAGCCATCGGCATCCGGCTCCGAAACGTATTCTTCGCCCGGCTCCAGCCGCCACTCCCAGAGTTCGACTTCACGACTGGCATTCGCCTTGGCCAACAGCACCGCTTTACTGCCGGGAATCAAACCGGCCCACGCCAGTTCGTTGATGCGGCTTGGGTCGCGCACCTCGGGAGCCTGAATCAGGTCGCTGAAGGCTACGTCCAAGGCTTCGGCCACCCGGTCGAGAGTGGTCAGGCTGACGTTTTTTTCACCTGCCTCAATGGCCACCAGCATTCGGCGACTGACCCCGGATTTTTCCGCCAATGCGGTCTGGCTCAGCTCTGCGGCATGGCGCAGGCGTCGGACGTTCTGGCTGACGTGTTGCAGGACGGAGGCCCGTTGACCGGAATCTTTGTGCACTATATTGCTCACTTAGTAGGTTTGCGCAGTATACTGCCCAACTTCGGGCGCATTGTGCGTCCCCCTCAGGTAGTGCGCAAGGCCATGACGTCGGTGAATTCTTCCAAACCCTCTGCCTTTTTCTCACGCTTCAGCAAGGCTGAATGCGTGCTGGTGCTGATTACAATGGTCTGGGGCGGGACATTCCTGCTGGTGCAGCATGCGATGACGGTCAGTGGGCCGATGTTTTTCGTCGGCCTGCGCTTTGCCGCAGCGGCGAGTATCGTCGCGCTGTTTTCCTGGCGCAGCCTGCGGGACCTGACCTTGTTTGAACTCAAGGCCGGCATGTTCATTGGTGTGGCGATCATGCTCGGCTATGGCCTGCAAACCGTCGGCTTGCAGACCATCCTCAGCAGCCAATCGGCGTTCATCACTGCGCTTTACGTGCCGTTCGTGCCATTGCTGCAATGGCTGGTGCTCGGGCGTCGACCAGGGTTGATGCCGAGTATTGGCATCATGTTGGCGTTCACCGGGTTGATGCTGCTCTCCGGTCCTGCCGGGGCGTCGTTGAATTTCAGCTCGGGGGAAATCGCCACGCTGATCAGCGCCGTCGCTATCGCTGCCGAAATCATTCTGATCAGCACTTATGCTGGCCGAGTCGACGTGCGTCGGGTCACGGTGGTGCAACTGGCAACTACATCAGTACTGGCATTTTTGATGATTGTGCCGACTCAAGAAGCGCTTCCCGATTTCTCGTGGTTGCTGCTGGCCAGCGCGGTGGGCCTGGGCGCCGCCAGTGCGGCGATTCAGGTGGCGATGAACTGGGCGCAGAAAAGCGTTTCACCGACCCGCGCGACGCTGATCTACGCTGGCGAACCGGTCTGGGCTGGAATTGCCGGGCGTATCGCGGGCGAGCGGCTGCCGGGGCTGGCGCTGTTTGGTGCGGCATTGATTGTCGCGGCGGTGATCGTTAGTGAACTGAAGACCAAGGGCAAGACTGCTGCGACTGAAGAAGAGTTGGAGCAGGAAGCACAAGGTTAAGGCGTGAAATCTGCAGCGCTTGAAAAATAGCTATCGCGAGCAGGCTCGCTCCCACATTTGGTGCGTACCCCTGTGGGAGCGAGCCTGCTCGCGATGGCGTCCGAGTGGTCGGACACAGCCCTTCGAAACAATGTGAATCAGGCGTTTTCAGCCTACCTTGTAGGATCCTGCCACAGCTTGGCAGTTGGTGATCAGGGACTCGGCACGTATGATCCTTCACAAACTTCCGCAGATTAGAAGCCTATGTCCCTGATAGTTCTACTGCTTCTGCCTTTTATTGGCAGCTGTCTGGCAGCCTTGCTGCCGCACAACGCGCGTAATACCGAGTCGATACTCGCTGGCCTGGTTGCCTTGATCGGCACCGTCCAGGTGGCGTTGCTGTATCCGCAGATCGCCCACGGTGGCGTGATTCGCGAAGAGTTTTTCTGGCTACCGAGCCTGGGCTTGAATTTCGTCCTGCGCATGGACGGTTTCGCCTGGCTGTTCTCAATGCTGGTGCTGGCCATCGGCACGCTGGTTTCGCTGTACGCGCGGTATTACATGTCGCCGGACGACCCGGTGCCGCGCTTCTTTGCATTTTTCCTGGCGTTCATGGGCGCCATGCTCGGGCTGGTGATCTCCGGCAACCTGATTCAGATGGTGTTTTTCTGGGAGCTGACCAGCCTCTTCTCGTTCCTGTTGATCGGCTATTGGCATCACCGCGCCGACGCTCGCCGTGGTGCCTACATGGCGCTGATGGTGACCGGCGCCGGTGGCTTGTGCCTGCTGGCGGGGGTGATGCTGCTCGGCCATGTCGTGGGCAGCTATGACCTGGACAAGGTCCTGGCCGCCGGCGATCTGATTCGCGCCCATGCGCTGTACCCCATCCTGCTGCCGCTGATCCTGATCGGCGCCTTGAGCAAAAGCGCCCAATTCCCCTTCCACTTCTGGCTTCCCCACGCCATGGCCGCACCGACACCGGTCTCGGCGTACCTGCACTCGGCGACCATGGTCAAGGCCGGGGTTTTCCTGTTGGCACGGCTGTGGCCGTCGCTGTCCGGCAGCGAAGAATGGTTCTACATCGTCAGCGGGGCTGGCGCTTGTACATTGTTGCTCGGCGCTTACTGCGCGATGTTCCAGAACGACCTCAAGGGCCTGCTGGCCTACTCGACCATCAGCCATCTGGGCCTGATCACCCTGTTGCTGGGCCTGAACAGCCCGCTGGCCGCCGTCGCGGCGGTGTTTCATATTCTCAACCACGCGACCTTCAAGGCCTCGCTGTTCATGGCTGCCGGGATCATCGACCACGAAAGCGGCACCCGCGACATTCGCAAGCTCAGCGGCCTGATCAAACTGATCCCGTTCACCGCGACCCTGGCGATGGTCGCCAGTGCCTCGATGGCCGGCGTGCCGTTGCTCAACGGCTTCCTCTCGAAAGAGATGTTCTTCGCCGAAACCGTGTTCATCAATGCCTCGGCCTGGATCGAGACCACCCTGCCGATCGTCGCGACCATCGCCGGTACGTTCAGCGTCGCTTACTCGCTGCGCTTTACCGTAGATGTGTTTTTCGGCCCGACCGCCACCGACCTGCCGCACACCCCGCACGAACCACCGCGCTGGATGCGGGCGCCGGTGGAGTTGCTGGTGTTCACCTGCCTGGTGGTGGGGATCTTCCCGGCCCAGGTGGTCGGCCCGTTACTCGCCGCTGCGGCCCTGCCGGTAGTGGGTGGAACCTTGCCCGAATACAGCCTGGCGATCTGGCACGGCTGGAACGCGCCGATGATCATGAGCCTGATCGCCATGTCCGCCGGTATCGTTGTGTACCTGCTGCTGCGCAATCAGCTCAAACGCGGGCGGTTCAACTACCCGCCGCTCATTGGCCGCCTCAACGGCAAGCGCCTGTTCGAACGCAGCCTGGTGGTGATGATGCGCCTGGCTCGACAGCTTGAGCGGCGGATCAGTACCCAGCGCCTGCAAACCCAATTGTTCCTGCTGGTGCTGGTAGCGGTGTTGGCGGGGTTGATTCCGCTGCTGCACAGCGGCTTGAGCTGGGGCGAGCGGCCGAAGATCCCCGGCTCGATCGTCTTCGTCACGCTCTGGTTGCTGGCGATTGCCTGCGCGCTGGGCGCCGCCTGGCAAGCCAAGTACCACCGGCTCGCGGCCCTGACCATGGTCAGTGTCTGCGGCATGATGACTTGCGTCACCTTCGTCTGGTTCTCGGCGCCGGACCTGGCCCTGACCCAACTGGTGGTCGAGGTGGTGACCACCGTGCTGATCCTGCTGGGCCTGCGTTGGCTGCCGCGACGGATCGAAGAGGTCTCGCCACTGCCCGGCAGTGTATCCAGGGCACGGGTTCGCCGTTTGCGCGACTTGCTGCTGTCGGGCGCGGTCGGCATCGGTATGGCGCTGCTCGCCTACGCCATGTTGACCCGCCAGACACCGAACGATATTTCCTCGTTCTACCTCAGTCGCGCGTTGCCCGAAGGTGGCGRCAGCAACGTGGTGAACGTGATGCTGGTGGACTTCCGCGGCTTCGACACTCTCGGTGAAATCACCGTGCTGGTGGCCGTGGCGCTGGCCGTGTTTGCCCTGCTGCGACGCTTCCGCCCTCCGAAGGAAAGCATGCAGCTACCGGCACAACAGCGCCTGCTGGCACCGGACGTGGTCACCGATCTGGTCAACCCGCGTCACGCCAGCGATACCGCACTGGGCTTCATGATGGTGCCGGCGGTGCTGGTGCGGCTGTTGCTGCCGATTGCAGTGGTGGTGTCGTTCTACCTGTTCATGCGCGGGCACAATCAGCCGGGCGGCGGATTTGTCGCGGGGCTGGTGATGTCGGTGGCGTTCATCCTGCAATACATGGTCGCCGGCACTCAGTGGGTCGAGGCGCAGATGAACCTGCGGCCGGTGCGCTGGATGGGCACCGGGCTGCTCTTCGCCACGCTCACCGGCCTGGGTGCGATGCTCGCCGGTTATCCGTTCCTGACCACCCACACCTGGCATTTCGGATTGCCGTTGCTGGGCGAGATTCATATTGCCAGTGCGCTGGGCTTCGACATCGGCGTGTACGCGGTGGTGGTGGGTTCGACACTGCTGATCCTGACTGCCCTGGCGCACCAATCGGTGCGTGGCCACAAGCCGGGCAGCCAGCCTAAACCCATTGCCAAGCCAGGAGCTGCCTGATGGAAGAAGTCATCGCAATCGCCATCGGCGTACTGGCCGCCTCCGGGGTCTGGCTGGTGCTGCGCCCACGGACCTTTCAGGTGGTAATGGGTCTGTGCCTGCTGTCTTACGGGGTCAACCTGTTCATCTTCAGCATGGGCAGCCTGTTCATCGGCAAGGAGCCGATCATCAAGGACGGCGTACCCCAGGACTTGTTGCATTACACCGATCCGCTGCCCCAGGCGCTGGTACTCACCGCCATCGTCATCAGTTTCGCCATGACCGCACTGTTCCTGGTGGTGCTGTTGGCGTCCCGGGGCCTGACCGGTACCGACCACGTCGATGGCCGGGAGCCTAAAGAATGAGCTGGATGCCCCATCTGATCGCTGCACCGATTCTGCTGCCGTTACTGACGGCGGCGTTGATGTTGATGCTCGGCGAAAAACACCGCCCGCTCAAAGCCCGGATCAACCTGTTCTCCAGCCTGCTGGGCCTGGGGATTTCCGTGCTGTTGCTGCAGTGGACCCAGGCGCAAGGCGTACCCGGTTCCATCGGCGTCTACCTGCCGGGTAACTGGCAGGCCCCCTTCGGCATCGTGCTGGTGGTCGATCGCCTGTCGGCGCTGATGCTGGTGCTGACCGGGATCATCGGCGTCAGCGCCCTGCTGTTCGCCATGGCCCGCTGGGACAGTGCCGGCGCAAGCTTCCACGCGTTGTTCCAGATTCAACTGATGGGCCTCTACGGGGCCTTCCTGACCGCCGACCTGTTCAACCTCTTCGTGTTTTTCGAAGTGCTGCTGGCGGCGTCTTACGGCTTGATGCTGCACGGCTCGGGGCGCGCCCGGGTGTCGTCGGGTCTGCATTATATTTCGATCAACCTGCTGGCCTCGTCGCTGTTCCTGATTGGCGCGGCGCTGATCTATGGCGTCACCGGCACCCTGAACATGGCCGACCTGGCGTTGAAGATCCCGCTGGTGCCGGAAGCCGATCGCGGCTTGCTGCATGCCGGCGCRGCGATTCTGGCCGTGGCCTTCCTGGCCAAGGCCGGGATGTGGCCGCTGAACTTCTGGCTGGCCCCGGCCTACTCCTCGGCCAGTGCCCCGGTGGCGGCGCTGTTCGCGATCATGACCAAGGTCGGCGTCTACACCTTGCTGCGTCTGTGGACCCTGCTGTTCTCCGGCCAGGCCGGTGCGTCGGCATACTTTGGCGGCGACTGGCTGACCTACGGCGGCATGGCGACAATTATCTGCGCGGCGTTGGCGATCCTTGCCACGCAGCGCCTGGAGCGCATGGCCAGCCTGAGCATCATGGTGTCGGCGGGCATCCTGTTGTCGGCCATCGGTTTCGCCCAACCGAGCCTGATCGGCGCTGCGCTGTTCTATCTGGTCAGCTCGACCCTGGCACTCAGCGCGCTGTTCCTGCTGGCAGAGCTGATCGAACGCTCGCGCACCGCCATCGAGATGCCGCTGGACGATGAAATCGAAGCGCTACCGCGACCATCGCAATCTTTACCGCCGACCAAGGGCATCAACCTCGACGACGATCAGAAAGCCGTGGTCGGTCAGGTGATTCCCTGGACCATGGCCTTCCTGGGCTTGAGCTTCATTGCCTGCGCCCTGCTGATCATCGGCATGCCGCCGCTCTCCGGGTTCATCGGCAAGCTCGGCTTGCTCAGCGCCCTGCTCAACCCGCTGGGCCTCGGCACCTCGGGCGAGCAGCCGACTGTGGCTGGTGCTGAACCAGTCCATCAGCCCGGGCAACCTGCTACTGGGTGCGATACTGGGTTTTTGCGCACCGCTGATGATGCGCAAGCTGCGACCGCTGCCGATCCGTATTCGTCGTCCCGGAGTAATCCTGCGCCTGATCTTCCTGGTCGGCTGTGACGTGTTGGCGTCCAACCTCGCCGTCGCCTGGGGCGTGCTGAACGCCGGTCGACGGCCGCCACACTCGAAGTTCATCAAGGTGCCGCTGGACCTGCGTGACGCCAACGGCCTCGCGGCGCTGTCGATGATCACCACGGTGATTCCCGGTACGGTCTGGTCGGAGCTGGCACTGGATCGCAGCATTTTGCTGTTGCATGTGTTCGATCTGGATGACGAGGCGCATTTCATCCAGCACTTCAAGGCGACTTATGAGCGCCCCTTGATGGAGATTTTCGAATGAGCGCCCTGCTCTCGAATGCGGTCCTGTTCAGCCTGTTCATTTTCTCGCTGGCGATGGGGCTGACGCTGATTCGCCTGTTCAAAGGTCCGTCGGCACAGGACCGGGTTCTGGCGCTGGATTACCTGTATATCCTCGCCATGCTGATGATGCTGGTGCTGGGCGTCCGCTATGCCAGTGACACCTACTTCGAAGCGGCGCTGCTGATCGCGCTGTTCGGCTTCGTCGGCTCGTTTGCCCTGGCGAAATTCCTGTTGCGTGGCGAGGTGATCGAATGAATGAGCTGGGTCAGTTGTCTTTGTGGGTCGAGATCCCGGTGGCGATCCTGCTGGTGGCCAGCAGTCTGTTCGCGTTGATCGGTGCCATCGGCCTGCTGCGCTTGAAGGACTACTTCCAACGCATGCATCCGCCGGCGTTGGCCTCGACCTTGGGCGCCTGGTGCGTGGCACTGGCGTCGATAATCTTTTTCTCGGCACTCAAGTCGAGTCCGGTGTTGCACGCCTGGCTGATTCCGATACTGCTGTCGATCACCATGCCGGTCACCACCCTGCTGCTGGCGCGTGCGGCGCTATTTCGTAAACGCATGGCCGGGGATGATGTGCCGGCCGAGGTCAGCAGTCGGCGGACAGAAAGTGGTAGCTGAATGCAAAGGGTTGTGGTGAATGGGAAGGCCTCTTCGCGAGCAGGCTCGCTCCCACACTGGATACTGGTGTACACAAGTGTTGTGTTCACTGAAAATCTAATGTGGGAGCGAGCCTGCTCGCGATGGCGATAGCCCGGTCGCCTCAAGCCCACGCAACGGCTAACAACCCCGCTCCCAACACTACACACAGCGGTGAATAGGCCCAGGTGTCGAGGCGCGCGAACTTCGACCCGGCCTGTTCCTTGAAAAAGCCGACCAGGTTCGAATCACCGATCGCGCGGGCAAACATCAGCAAGGCGATTGCACTGATCAACCATTGCAGCGACCAGTGCCCGACTGCCGGCACAAACAGGCCAACTCTCAGGCACACCATCAAGGCTATCAGCAACAATCCGACAGCCACTGCCAGGGTTCCCAATGCAGAAGGTTTGAAAGCCGGCCGCAGCCCTTCCTCCGCACCGTCTTGTATCTGAGGTACCGCAGCGTCACTGGCCCAACGACCGCCGAGCGCCCAGTACAAATGAATCAGGCTGATCAGCACAAACGCGGCGACGATCCATTGGGCAAGCACAAACGTCATGAGCGGGGTTCCTGGAATCAATGGCTGAAGCAACAGCCTAGACCAGAGTTTTTGTCAGTGCGTTGTTCCATGGCAATGTTGCAGTCACACCCCATGAAATTCGCCTGAACGCTGCCCCCTTCATTGATCGATTCGCTGCCCTACAGACTGGCAGAGACCTTGTCTGCGACATCCTTGGGCAACCACGCCCGCCAGACATCCGGGTGCGCCTTCATGAAGGCTTCGGCCGCCTGGCGCGGCGCTGTATGTTTCTCGCTGATTTCGGCCAGGGCTTTGTTCAACGGCCCGATAGGCAGGTCGACCTTGCTGAAAAACTCGGTCACCTGCGGATACTGTTTCTGGAACGGCGCGGATACCCCAATCGACAGTTTCGAGGGCAGCGAGCGTGTTGGTTTCGGATTGGGGTTATCGGCATCGGTCAGGGTCTTCCAGGCCTCGGCATCGAACGGCGGCTCTTCCAGCTGAATCAGCTTGAAGCGTCCGAGCAATGGCGTTGGCGACCAGTAATAAAACAGCACCGGCTTGCCACGGCGAATGGACGAGGTGATCTCCGCGTCCAGCGCCGCACCGGAACCGCTGCGAAAATTCACATAGCTGTCCGTCAGGCCATAGGCCTTGAGCTTCTGCTTGTTGACCACTTCCGAGGTCCAGCCGATCGGGCTATTGAGAAAACGTCCCTTGCCGGGGCTTTCCGGATCGCTGAAGACATCCTTGTAGCGCGGCAGGTCCGACACGCTGCGCAAGTCCGGCGCCAATGGCTTGATGCCTTTGGCCGGATCGCCCTTGATCACGTATTCCGGCACCCACCAGCCTTCGGTTGCGCCTTTGACCGTATCGCCGATACTCGCCACCTTGCCTTCAGCCTCGGCCTTGACCCAGACCGGACTGCGACCGGCCCACTCTTCGCCAATGACCTGAATGTCATTGTTGGCCAGCGCGGTTTCCAGGGTGATGGTGGTGCCCGGCAAGGTATCGGTCGGCAGGCCGTAACCTTTCTCGACAATGATCCGCAATATGTCGGTGATCAGACTACCGCTTTCCCAGTTCAGGTCGGCGAAGTGGATCGGCGCCGGGGCGGCCATTACGGTCACGGGCGACACCAACAGACCAACAGTGGTTAGCAGACTTCCCAGCAGCAGACGAAAACCTTTCATGCGTTACACCTCGTGCTGTTCACAGCCATGGCAGGACGGCTTTGTGCGCAAAGGCCGCGCACCTGCGAATACTCAGTCAACTGACTGTAGTAGAGGTTTGTGCGTTCGAGGTCCAACGATCAACTTTCAGAAGAGTCCTGCAAGTGCTGCAACTCCCTTCGCACCATGCTGGCGTACTCCGCCGGACGCAAGGTGTAGATCTGTGATGCCACCCAGCTTAGCCAGGCGCCCTGCAGAACAGCCTTCTGAGCGAACAGGCGCTGGGCTTGTGCACGAGCACTGTCGAGGTTTTGCTCATGGAAGTCGGCCCGGGACAGGCTCATTTATTCGCTGGCCTTGAACGTCGTGAGCTCGCCTTTGCGCCACTTGGCAGCTTTGCCGGTCACCGCTTTCAAGGTTTTGGTCAGGCCTTCCTGCAGCTGTTGGTGAGCGGCAAACACTGTCACTACGCTATGGCCTTCCTTGAACAGAATGGCGTGGCCATCTGCCGTGGTCACAAATGCGTAATCACCGAGGCCGTAGACCGTCAGTTTGATCTCGCGAAACTTGATTTCGAATTTGCCACCTTCGCGACTCGGCAATACCGCTGCGCGGAAATGATCGCCGACCTTGAGTTCCAAGCGAGGCTTGTCATCCACCACCAGTGCCGACTCGGTGTCGATCTCGGCGACGTAAATACCTTCAGGGGTCTGTTCGGTGATGTAAACGAAACGTGATTGAAACTGCTTGACCAGCTTTGCGCGCAGATCACCCAGCACGAACAAAGCATGCATATCGAGATTACTTACTGCCAAGGAAACATCCCCACATCTGAAAATGACGCTACCCGCAGAAAAAACAGGCAGCAGAAAAACGGTCATACCGAAAATATCGCAACGATGGCCCCAGCTGAAATCGTGAAGCGAGCAGAAAGCTCCTTCATCGCAGGGTAGGAAAAGACTACTGGAATGCCCATCCTCCCGTCTTCCCTGGCGGTCGTCAGATGCTGAAGGAAATCGCCCTTCTAACGGCCAGAGAATACTGGACTATCTACTTTAGGGAGAAAACTCTTTAAAAAAAGCACTTTTCTGACATATCGCCAGAAAAAAATTGCTTTAGATAGGCATGAGCCTCCAACCCGTGGAGGCGATTCTAGAGCAGCCATGCGCCCCTAGACTACCTAAAGCGACGTGTATCCGTCGGCAAACCATAGAAAAGGAATTCATATGAGCACGCTGACCCTCCCTGACCAGCACGCAAACACCCCGACCTATAGCCCTCACCTGCGTTATCAGGTGGTTCTGGCGGGTAACCGCTTTTTCCATATCAAAGAAACGGCAACGGGTCGTGTAAGAGGTTTCCGTGGCGACCACAACGAAGCCTGCGCTCTCGCCAGAAACCTCGAAACCTCGAAACCCACCTCTGACACACCCGATTGCGTTTGCCTGCGCTGTCGTTTCGTCACACCGATGACTTAACTGCGCCGCAGGCAAGCAACAACTGCCATACTGCCCGACCATTGAAACTCGGCCCCCTCGGCGGACTGCGTTGAAAACAACAGAATAATTTCCAAGGGAAGGCGTACGTGACGGAATTTGATATCGGCGATTTTTTTATTTGGGGCGAAGCCAGAGACGTCGATGGCGAATTCCAGGCGGTGATTGTCATGCGCGCCAAGCCGCCGCTGGCCACCGTGACTTACCACCAGGTCGAAAAAGACCGCTGGTTCAAGACCAAAGACGTCGCCGCAGCGGCGGCCATGGAATCTGCCAAGGCGCTGAAGCTTGCCGTTGACGGAGGCGCATTGAAAGCCTGATCGACAGGTCGCGACTTGAGCAGACTCATTAGCGAAAACGATTTAATGCAGGCTGTCGGGCTTTTCGGCGTTCAGTTGCGCCAACCAGGCAGCCTTGCATTCCTCGGCCTCATTACGGCTCGAGAATGCAGTGCCACGTTGTTCGCCATTGAGCAAGACGACCCAGCACACGCTTTGCCCCACCGCCCGCAATCCGGCAGGCACGCCACTGCCAATCATCACCGCCACATCGACTTTGCTTTGCATGAGAGCACCTCGGATTTTTTCATTAGCTTCCTAACAATATAGAAATATTAATGAGTCCCGCTCGCTGGAAATAGCCGCCTGCCTGCACAATTTCCTTGCATTACCGGTAACAATCGCGTGTTCCCAGGACCAGCCTTAACGTGGGTTTTCAGGCTTGTAACCTAAGCGTAATCCACCCCAATGCCGCCCTTTGAGCATGATCGGAACCGACAGGTCATGCATCAATTCGCCCGTATCACGAGTATAGGTCTGAAGTAGTACAGGCTGTTGATGGCTGCCACAACGGATACCGGTACGGTCGCTGAATTTGCGTTTGGTGCGGTTCTGCAACGTGTCGACCTGTACGTCGCCGGTCAGCGGCTGACTGAAGACCGCATTGTGCGTCGGTACGTAGCCTTGCTGGGTGCAGGCGATCGCAAACACCAGACCCTCATGCCGCTTGAGCAAGGGTTCCTGTATCCCCGGCAGCACCTGATCGGCGTAGCGATCAAAACGGGTCTGGAACTTGGTGGGCGCCGTGTTGGGAATTGCCTGATAGTTGCGGYCGAACAGGTCCTCCAGACTGACGCGTCCTTGATCAATGTCCTGCGTGAAACGCTCAGCGATCTGACTGGCACCTTCGCGTGCCAGGTCATAGATCCGTTGGTGGTAGTCGTCCAGTCCGACTTCCGCGAGGCGTTCGCTGATGGTCTCGGCCTGCCCCTCCATTTGCACCGCCGCTTGCGCCAGGTGCCGGGTTTGCTGATCACTGACTGCCAGATCGCTGCGCATCTGTTCGATGGCATGAAACAGGCTGTCCAGTTGTTGGTGATTGTTACTTGAACCACTGGCGATCTCACCGACCTGGGCTTCAACCCCGGCGGCCAGTCGGGCGATGTGTTGCAATTGTTGCCCGGTGTGCTCGACTTGCTCGACACCGTTGTTCAAGTCACCGGACAGCTGACGGATCTGCTCGACCACCTGCGCGGTGCGCTGCTGGATGTCGGCCACCATCAACCCGACCTCCCCCGTTGCGGCTGCAGTGCGCCCGGCCAGCCCGCGGACTTCATCGGCAACCACTGCAAAGCCACGACCATGTTCCCCGGCCCGCGCCGCTTCAATCGCCGCGTTCAGTGCCAACAGATTGGTCTGGCTGGCGATCGTCTGAATCACCAGCGTCACTCGCTGGATGTCTTCACTGCGCACACTCAGGGCTTCGATCAGCTCTCGACTGTCGTTGGCACGCACACTGAGTTGATGCATCCGCGTGATGGATTCGGCCAGCACGGTGCTCCCCAGGACGCTGCTTTGGTGGGCTTCGCTGGCGGCACTCAAGGCTTGCTGGCTGAGTTGTGAAGTCGCCTTCTCGGTCCCGATCATGACTTCGGCGCTGCTGACGATCTGCGCGGCAGCATCGAGTTGCGACTGCAGTTTGCCGGCCAATTGCTTGACCGAATAGGCCACGCCAGCGGCAGACAATGCGTTATGACTGGTCGAATAAGAAAGATCGCGGGTCAGTTCGATGATCGCACTGGACGTGTCGGCGACGGGAACGTCGACGGTTGCCCGCGAACGCAGGCGGGGCAGCCAGATAATCAGCACCGCCACCGGTAAACAGAGGTAAAGCGACCAGCCGCCGAGTGCCAAGGCGCACAGCAACAGCATCAAGGCGACGCTTTGCAGCGCAGGCGCCAACCAGCGCGCATCAGTCTTGGGTGAAATCCGCGATTGCGCTGCTGCGCCAGCCAAAGATCCGTCGCGTGCCATGTTCGTTACCCCCACTGCGTCTTCTATTTGTTGTGTCAGCATTAAGCGCCACTAGAAGGCCATTATCTATGGTCCATTAGTCGTGGTGCTTGCAGCAGATCAATAGAAGTGCGGGGATATTTTCCAGGCAGCAAAAAGCTTCGCGGGCAAGCCCGCTTCCACAGGTGAAGTGTGACCTGTGGAAGCGGGCTTGCCCGCGAATGGGCGCTACTGAATCAGGCCTGACGCTGGTGCTTGTCGATTTGCTCGTGACGCTCTTGAGCTTCGATGCAGTACTTGGTGGTCGGGCTGATCAGCAGGCGTTTCAGGCCGATTGGCTCGCCGCTGTCGTCGCACCAGCCGAAGGTATCGTCGCTGATACGTTCCAGCGCTCTTTCCAGCTGAGGCAGCATGCGCTGATCGCGATCAATGGCGTTGACCAGCCAGGTGCGCTCTTCTTCGACCGAAGCCGCGTCAGCCGGGTCAGCCGGGGTATCCAGGCTTTCAATGGCGATGCGGTTCTGTTCGATGCGCTCGTGGGTTTCCACTTTCATGGCTTGCAGCAGCTCGGTGAAAAAAGCCTGTTGCTCGGCATTCATGTAGTCATCCGCCGGCATGGCCAGCAACTTTTCCTTTGTCATTGATTTCTCTATAAAAAATACGTGCATTAAGGCGAATCAGGGAGCTTTCCGGTCGACCTGCAAGGCCTCGGAAAGGCGCCGTACATTCCAAGCGCCACCCGGCACTCAATTTACGAGGGGCGGCAGTCTAAGGCCGACTTGCAACCTCAGCAACTGAAAAGACAGGGAATTTGTCCGATAAAGCCCTTAAATTGCTCTCTGGCAAGCTTTGAGGCGGTTATCGGAGTGCGTTTATAGCAAGAAATTCAATCGAGCGGCTGTATATAGAAGACAAACGGCTACGCCACGCAGGTGAGCACCGCAAAAAGTGCCTTTAGAACACGGTTTCGACTTTTATCCCGCCGATCACCGCCAAATTGTTGTTAAGGTTTTTTCAGTGCGAGATGTGGGTATTGCGAAGTACAACAGTTGGACACCGGACCTGTGGGAGCAAGCTTGCTCCCACACAAGCATTGCTCCCATGGAGGGGCAGCTCAGCGCTTGAGTTTGCGCTTGTTGCGGTATTGGTCGATGACCACCGCGACCACGATGATCAGGCCTTTGATGATGTCCTGGATGTAGGCGTCGACGCCGACGAAGGTGAAGCCGCTGGCCATTACCCCGAGGATCAGCGCGCCGATCACCGTGCCGGTAATGCGCCCCACGCCACCCGCCAGGCTGGTACCGCCGATCACCGCTGCGGCAATCGCGTCCAGCTCATACGACATGCCCATCCCGGCCTGTCCGGTTGCGGCACGGGCCGACGCTACCACGCCCGCCAGCCCCGCCAGCAACCCGGCGATGCTGTAGACGATCACCAGATGGCGTTTGACGTTGATCCCGGAGGTGCGCGCCGCCTGCATGTTGCCGCCGATGGCGTAGGTGTATTTACCGTACTTGGTGTAGCGCAAGGCGATGTGGAAGATCACCGCCACCACCAGAAAGATGATCACCGGCATCGCGCCGTGGCCGATGGCCGTGTAGGAATCCGAGAGCATGCTCACCGGCTGGCCTTCGGTGTAGTAACGCGCCAGGCCACGAGCCGAAACCATCATGCCCAAGGTGGCAATGAACGGTGGAATACCGGTGACGGCGATGATGCTGCCGTTGATTGCTCCCGCCAGCAGCCCGACCCCGAGCCCGGCAATCACCGGAATCCACACTGGCAAGTCGGTCAACGACGGAAACACCGCCCGGGCGAAATCCGAAGTCTGCGCCAGGCTGGCGGCGATCATTGCCGATAAGGCCAGCACCGAGCCCGACGACAGGTCGATGCCGGTGGTGATGATCACCTGGGTCACGCCAATCGCCAGCAGGCCGATAATCGACACTTGCAGGATCATCAGGACCAAGCGCTGGGAGTTCATCAAAAAGCTCTGGTCGCGCACGATCCAGCCGAACACTTCAAACACCAGGCCAATGCCGATCAGCACCAAAAAAATACTCAGCTCGGTCGGTAAACGCCGACGACTCTTGACCGGTGCCATTGCAGGCTTGTTTTCCAGTATCGCGTTCATAACCACTCACCCTTCAAATGAAATCCGGCATCGAATAGAGACCTGTGGCGAGGGAGCTTGCTCCCGTTCGAGTGCGTAGCGCTCGCCAGATCTACGGTATATCCGAGACATTGGGGCCGCTCCGCAGCCCAGCGGGAGCAAGCTCCCTCGCCACAGATACGGCGTTCACCCTTGACTCAATGGCGTAGAGACATGCCCGAGGCGAGTTGCATGACCCGCTCCTGGGTCGCCTCGCTGCGGTCGAGGGTGCCCATCAGGTCGCCCTCGTGCATGACCATCACCCGATCGCTCATGCCGAGTACTTCCGGCAGCTCCGACGAAATCATGATCACCGCCATGCCTTCGCTGGCGAGATAGGAGATCAGTCGGTAAATCTCGGCTTTGGCACCGACATCGATGCCGCGGGTCGGCTCGTCGAGAATCAGGATGCGCGGGTTGGTCATCAGCCAACGGGCGAGCAAGGCTTTTTGCTGGTTGCCGCCGGACAAGGTGTCGATGCACTGTTCCAGCGACGGGGTTTTCACCCGCAGCTTCTTGCACATGTCTTCGCACAGGGCGCGCAAGGCTTTCTGCTGGATAAAACCATTGCCGACGTAATGCGGCAGCACCGCCATTTCCATGTTTTCCAGGACCGACAGACACGGGAACAGGCCGCTGAGCTTGCGATCCTCGGTCAGCAACGCAAAGCCCTTCTCGATGGCCATGTGCGGATCGCTGATACGCACCGGTTGGCCGTCGAGACAAATTTCACCGCCGTCGCTTGGGGTTATGCCGAAAATCGCTTCGGCGACGTTGGTCCGGCCCGAGCCCATCAGTCCGGCGATGCCGAGGATCTCGCCAGCATGCAGGTCGAAGGAAACCCCCTTGAAAACACCGTCCAGACGCAGGTCACGCACCGACATCAACACATCGCCAATCGGCTTCTCGCGCACCGGGAACAACTGGCTCAGTTCACGCCCGACCATCATCGAGATCAGGCTATCGCCGTCCATGCTGTCGGCCCGTTGCAGGCCAATATAAGCACCGTCACGGAACACCGCGACTTCGTCGGCGATGCTGAACACCTCGTTCATCTTGTGGGTGATATAGATGATGCCCTTACCCTGGGCCTTGAGG
>NZ_JBFTLU010000132.1:0-9855 GCF_056396605.1 Pseudomonas sp. 05T35 | reverse complement strand
TCGCAGTCGCCCGCAACACCCTTGCCTCTGGCTAACACTTCCCCTTGCCGGGTGTGTAGAGGACTTTCACCTCCAAGTCACCAGCGTGGCCACCACAGCCAAACTGGTTGCGCTTGCGCGCAACGCGCCATGCCTGGCGCACCCATAAAAAAACCCGCACCCCTTTCAAGGCGCGGGTTCTTTCATTGCATCAGCAGATCAACGCTCCAGCAGAATCCGCAGCATGCGACGCAGCGGTTCGGCCGCGCCCCACAGCAGTTGGTCGCCGACGGTGAAAGCACCGACGAACTGCGACCCCATGTTCAGCTTGCGCAGACGGCCAACCGGTACGTTCAGGGTGCCGGTGACCTTGGTCGGGCTCAGCTCCTGCATACTGATTTCGCGCTGGTTCGGCACCAGCTTGACCCATGGGTTGTGCTGGCTGATCAGCCCTTCGATATCGGCGATCGGTACATCTTTGTTCAGCTTGATGGTCAGCGCCTGGCTGTGGCAGCGCATGGCGCCGATGCGCACGCAGATGCCATCCACCGGGATCGGGCTCTTGAAGCGACCGAGGATCTTGTTGGTCTCGGCCTGGGCTTTCCACTCTTCGCGGCTCTGACCGTTCGGCAGCTCTTTGTCGATCCACGGGATCAGGCTGCCGGCCAATGGCACGCCGAAGTTTTCGGTCGGGTAGGCGTCGCTGCGCATGGCTTCG
The DNA here is from genome assembly GCF_056396605.1 of Pseudomonas sp. 05T35. Lineage (NCBI taxonomy): Bacteria > Pseudomonadati > Pseudomonadota > Gammaproteobacteria > Pseudomonadales > Pseudomonadaceae > Pseudomonas > Pseudomonas sp. 05T35. Next base: position 9,158 of record NZ_JBFTLU010000132.1, on the reverse strand, counting down.
GCGACACGACGGTCGATGTCGAGGATGGCGCTGGCCGGATCGGCCAGTTGATCGGCAACAGCGGCATGGGTCACACCCATTTGCTTGATCAGCTCACGCATGTGCTGCGCGCCGCCACCGGAGGCCGCCTGATAGGTCATGGCGCTCATCCACTCCACCAGACCGGCTTCGAACAGACCGCCCAGGCCCATCAGCATCAGGCTGACGGTGCAGTTGCCGCCGATGTAGTTCTTGGTGCCCGCGTCGAGCTGCTGGTCGATGACCTTGCGGTTCACCGGGTCCAGAACGATCACCGCGTCATCCTGCATGCGCAGGCTGGAAGCGGCGTCGATCCAGTAACCCTGCCAGCCGGCTTCGCGCAGTTTCGGGAAGACTTCGCTGGTGTAGTCGCCACCCTGGCAGGTCAGAATCACGTCTAGGGTTTTCAGCTCTTCAATGCTGTAAGCGTCCTTGAGCGGAGCAATATCCTTACCCACGGACGGGCCTTGGCCACCAACATTGGAAGTGGTGAAAAACACCGGCTCAATAAGATCGAAATCCTGCTCTTCCAGCATCCGCTGCATGAGCACGGAACCGACCATACCGCGCCAACCGATCAGACCTACACGTTTCATCGCAACTACACCTTTTACAAAAAGTGGGCTCGCTTGCCGGCATCAGCGACAAGCGGGGCCAGAGAGATTACAGATTCCGCAGCGCTGCGACTACTGCGTCGCCCATTTCCTGCGTACCTACTTTCGCGCAACCCGGCGACCAGATGTCCCCTGTGCGCAGCCCTTGGTCCAACACCAGGCTGACGGCCTTTTCGATAGCGTCCGCGGCCGCAACCTGGTTGAAGCTGTAACGCAGCATCATCGACACCGACAGAATCGTCGCCAACGGGTTGGCAATGCCTTTGCCTGCGATGTCCGGCGCCGAACCGTGGCACGGCTCGTACATGCCTTTATTGTTGGCATCCAGCGAGGCCGACGGCAACATGCCGATGGAACCGGTGAGCATCGAAGCTTCGTCGGACAGGATATCGCCGAACAGGTTGTCGGTGACGATCACGTCGAACTGCTTCGGTGCACGCACCAGCTGCATGGCGGCGTTGTCGACGTACATGTGGCTCAGCTCGACGTCCGGGTAGTCCTTGGCCACTTGCTCGACGATTTCGCGCCACAGCTGGCTGGACGCCAGAACGTTGGCCTTGTCGACCGAGCAGAGTTTCTTGCCGCGTACGCGCGCCATGTCGAAACCGACGCGGGCGATACGGCGGATCTCGCTTTCGCTGTATGGCAGGGTGTCGTACGCCTGGCGCTCACCATTCTCCAACTCGCGCACACCACGTGGCGCGCCGAAGTAGATACCGCCGGTCAGTTCACGGACGATCAGAATGTCCAGGCCTGCGACGATTTCGGCTTTCAGGCTCGACGCTTCAGCCAGTTGCGGGTACAGGATCGCCGGGCGCAGGTTGCCGAACAGGCCCAGTTGCGCACGAATCTTCAACAAGCCGCGCTCTGGACGAATGTCACGTTCGATGGTGTCCCATTTCGGACCGCCCACCGCCCCCAGCAGCACCGCATCGGCAGCGCGCGCACGGGCCAGGGTTTCGTCGGCCAACGGCACGCCGTGCTTGTCGATGGCGGCGCCGCCGATCACGTCGTGGCTCAGTTCGAAATCCAGTGCGAACTTGTCGTTGGCCAGTTCCAGCACCTTGACCGCTTCGGTCATGATTTCCGGGCCAATACCGTCACCTGGGAGAATCAGAATCTGCTTGCTCATGCGTTCCTCATGTCATCAGTCGGCGCGCTCATGGGCGCGCCCGGAAAAATTCCAGCGCTTGGCGCTTATCGTTCAGCCATCAGCACCAGCACATCGGTGCTGAACGAACCATCGGCTTCAATCTCGAAATACTCGCGAACTTCATTGCCCATCGCCTGTTGCAACTCGCGGATCGCTACGCGCAACGCTTGGGGTGTACGCATGCGCTCGACCCAGGAGTTGTACTCCAGGCGCAGCCGCTGGCGCGTGGTGCTACGGGTATGCAACCCCGCCTCGCTGACCTGACGCAACCACTCCCCGGCGGAATAATCGCGCACGTGGCTGGTGTCGCGCAGCACCTCAACACTTTGCAGGTAAGTGTCGAACAACGGACTGCCCGGCGACAAGACATCAATGAACACTGCTACCCCACCCGGCTTGAGCACCCGGCGCACTTCGCGCAGGGCCAGGCCAAGGTCGCTCCAATGGTGCGCCGAATAACGGCTGAAGACGAAATCAAATTCACCCTCGGCAAACGGCAGGCGCTCCGCTGCACCCAGCACGGTAGTCACATTGTTCAGACCACGATCAACCGCGGCGCCAGCCACCACGTCGAGCATCTGCTGCGACAGGTCGTAGGCGATCACTTCCTTGACCAGCGCAGCCACCTGAAAACTCACATGACCGGCGCCACAACCCAGGTCCAGCACTCGTGCATCACCGCGACCTGCCAGTTCGGCCTGTAGCAACGCAAACTCGGTGCCCTGGGCGTGTACTGCGCTGCTCAGGTAAGCGGCAGCCTGTTCACCGAATTGCTTTTGTACGACGTCGCTGTGGTGGGCGGTGCTGGTCATGGTGACTTCCTTAAGGGGGTGAGTCTTGGGGTGTTTATTGGGGCCTCATCGCGAGCAGGCTCGCTCCCACAGGGGTTTTGTGAACGCCGCACATCCAGTGTGGGAGCGAGCCTGCTCGCGATGGCTTTGTTACGCCTTACGCAAAATCACGCGTCGCGAAACAACCACGGCTGGCTGGCGCGGTGCCTGGCTTCGAACGCAGCAATCGCATCGCCGTCCTGCAAGGTCAGGCCGATATCGTCCAGGCCGTTGAGCAGGCAGTGTTTGCGGAAAGCATCGATTTCGAAGCTCAGGACCTTGCCGTCAGGACGGGTCACGGTCTGGGCCTGCAAGTCGATCTGCAACTGGTAGCCCGGGTTGGCTTCCACTTGCGCAAACAACTCGTCGACTTCAGCGTCGCTCAGAATGATTGGCAGCAAGCCGTTCTTGAAGCTGTTGTTGAAGAAGATGTCGGCGTAGCTCGGCGCGATGATGCTGCGGAAACCGTACTCTTCCAGGGCCCATGGCGCGTGCTCGCGGCTCGAACCGCAGCCGAAGTTTTCCCGGGCGAGCAACACGCTGGCACCTTGATAACGCTCGGCGTTGAGCACGAAGTCCTTGTTCAACGGACGCTTGGAGTTGTCCTGATACGGTTGCCCGACATCCAGGTAACGCCACTCATCGAACAGGTTCGGACCGAAACCGGTGCGCTTGATCGACTTCAAGAACTGCTTGGGAATGATCTGGTCGGTGTCGACGTTGGCACGATCCAAAGGCGCGACAAGACCAGTGTGCTGGGTAAAAGCTTTCATGCTGCGCTCCTTCAGATCAATTCACGGACGTCGACGAAACGGCCGTTGACAGCGGCGGCGGCGGCCATTGCCGGGCTCACCAGGTGCGTACGGCCACCGGCGCCCTGACGGCCTTCGAAGTTACGGTTGGAGGTCGATGCGCAATGCTCACCAGACTCCAAACGGTCCGGGTTCATTGCCAGGCACATCGAGCAACCTGGCTCACGCCATTCGAAACCGGCCTCGAGGAAGATCTTGTCCAGCCCCTCGGCTTCGGCTTGCGCCTTCACCAGGCCCGAACCCGGCACCACAATGGCTTGCTTGATGGTCGAGGCCACTTTGCGGCCCTTGGCGATCACCGCCGCAGCGCGCAAATCTTCGATCCGCGAGTTGGTGCAGGAGCCAATGAACACGCGATCCAGTTGAATGTCGGTGATCGCCTGATTGGCGGTCAAACCCATGTACTTCAAGGCGCGGACGATGGAGTCGCGCTTGACCAGGTCCATCTCTTTAGCCGGGTCCGGCACGTTCTGATCGACGGCGAGGACCATTTCCGGGGAAGTGCCCCAGCTGACTTGCGGCTTGATCTGCGCAGCGTCGAGCTCAACGATGGTGTCGAACTTCGCGTCCGCATCGGACACCAGGTCTTTCCAGGCTTCGACAGCCATATCCCATTCAGCGCCTTTCGGTGCGAACGGACGACCCTTGACGTAGGCAACGGTCTTTTCGTCAGCGGCAACCAAACCAACTCGCGCACCGGCCTCGATGGACATGTTGCAGATGGTCATGCGGCCTTCGACCGACAACTCGCGAATTGCGCTACCGGCGAATTCGATCGCGTGGCCGTTACCGCCGGCGGTGCCGATCTTGCCGATAACAGCCAGGACAATGTCCTTGGCAGTCACGCCGAACGGCAATTTGCCTTCAACGCGGACCAGCATGTTCTTCATTTTCTTGGCGACCAGGCACTGGGTGGCGAGCACGTGCTCGACCTCGGAAGTGCCAATACCGTGAGCCAACGCGCCGAAAGCGCCGTGGGTCGAGGTATGGGAGTCACCGCAGACCACGGTCATGCCCGGCAAGGTTGCGCCCTGCTCCGGGCCGATGACGTGGACGATGCCTTGACGCACGTCGTTCATCTTGAATTCGACGATGCCATATTCGTCACAGTTGTCATCGAGGGTCTGAACCTGCAAACGCGAGACTTCGTCAGCGATGGCAGCAATGCCGCCCTTGCGCTCAGGAGTCGTCGGTACGTTGTGGTCCGGGGTCGCGATGTTGGCATCGATGCGCCACGGCTTGCGCCCGGCCAGACGCAGCCCTTCGAAGGCTTGCGGCGAGGTCACTTCGTGAATGATGTGACGATCGATGTAGATCAGCGCCGAACCATCGTCGCGCTGCTTGACCAAATGCGAATCCCAGAGCTTGTCGTAGAGCGTTTTGCCGGCCATCAGACGTTTCCTCATCAGCTTGTTTCTATGCCCCGGGCTTGAAGCAATTCAATAACCCCTTGGCTTGTGAGGTCGATCCTATGGGGTTACATTAAATAACTCAAATTCATATTTTTTATGCTTTGGATAACCAACTGGAATACAACCATGGACCTGGCCAACCTCAATGCTTTTATAGCCATCGCCGAGACCGGCAGCTTTTCCGGCGCGGGCGAACGGCTGCACCTGACCCAGCCAGCCATCAGTAAACGCATCGCCGGGCTGGAGCAGCAGCTCAATGTGCGGCTGTTCGATCGACTGGGCCGGGAAGTCAGCCTGACCGAGGCTGGACGCGCCCTGTTGCCGCGCGCTTATCAGATTCTGAATGTGCTGGATGACACGCGCCGGGCGTTGACCAACCTGACCGGCGAAGTGACTGGCCGCCTGACACTGGCGACCAGTCATCACATTGGCCTGCACCGCCTGCCGCCCTTGCTGCGGGCGTTCACCCGACGCTATCCCGAGGTCGCGCTGGATATTCAGTTCCTCGATTCGGAAGTCGCCTACGAGGAAATTCTTCACGGCCGCGCCGAACTGGCAGTGATTACCCTGGCACCCGAGCCGCACACGCTGGTGAAAGCCACGCCGGTATGGGACGACCCGCTGGACTTCGTGGCGGCCCCCGAACACTCGCTGATCAGCAACGGCGCAGTCAGCCTGGCCGATATCGCCCGCCATCCGGCGGTTTTTCCCGGCGGCAACACCTTTACCCACCACATCGTGCAACGACTTTTCGAAGCCCAGGGGCTGACACCGAACATCGCGATGAGCACTAACTATCTGGAAACTATCAAGATGATGGTTTCCATTGGCCTGGCCTGGAGCGTATTGCCGCGCACCATGCTCGACGATCAAGTGGCACGCATTCCTTTACCGGGCATACAACTCACTCGCCAGCTAGGCTATATCGTGCACACCGAACGGACGCTGTCGAATGCTGCACGGGCTTTCATGGCCTTGTTGGACGCACAAATCGATTTGCCACGGACTCACGGCTAAGTTGTGCTAATCCTTTAAGGTCGAAAATCCCAGCGCCAAACACCCAATTCAGCCCAAGGCTTGTTACCCATGCCCAAATCTGCTGACCGCACTCGCTCACGCACGCCCCCAATGCCGCGCATTCAGGCGCTCGACCCGCGGACCTCGGAGCAGATTTGGGAGAGCGCACCACAACTGCTCGCCGCCTTGAACGGTGCACGTTTGGGCGCCTGGTACTGGGACATTGAACGCGGGCTGATCAGCTGGTCGCGGGGGACTCAAGCCCTGTTCGGGTTTGACCCCAAAAAACCACTGCCGGCCGACATGGAATACCTGGATCTGTTGCCGGTGGAGGATCGAGCCAAAACCCTGCGAGCCTTTAACGCCGTAGTGGCCGGCGCACCGCTGGAACAAGCGATGCATCACCGGGTCCGCTGGCCCGACGGCAGCCTGCACTGGCTGGAGATCAACGGCAGCCTGATACCGGATAAACAAGGCCGGCCACGGATGATCGGGGTGATCCGCGAGATCACCCATCAACGCCAGCGTGAACAGGCCCTGAGCAGCTCGGAGAAACGTTTCGCAACACTATTTCACCTGAGCCCGAACATGGTGTTGCTGACCCGTCAGGAAGACGGCCTGATCAGCGAAGCCAATCAATACTTCGAAAGCCTGTTTGGCTGGCCCGTGCACAGCGTGATCGGCCGCACGACGCTGGAACTGGGCCTTTGGGTAGACCCGCAACAACGCGCCAAACTGGTCAAGGCAACCAAGGCCAAGGGTGAACTGGTCAGCATGGAGGTGCAGTTTCGCGCCAGCAACGGCCAGGTCCACGATGGCATTCTCAGCGCGCAAAAGGTTGAACTCGAAGGCCAGCCCTACCTGCTCAGCACTTTCCTCGACACCAGCGAACGCAAACTCGCCGAGCAAGCGCTCAAAGACAGTCAGGAGCGCCTGGACCTGGCCCTCGACTCGGCGCAACTCGGCACCTGGGACTGGCACATCCCCAGCGGCATGCTCTATGGCTCGGCCCGCGCCGCGCAGTTGCACGGCCTTGACCCGGTGCCCTTCCACGAGCCCTTCGATGCGTTTTTCGAAGGCGTGCCGGACGACGAGCGCGACAGCATGCGCGACGCCTATCGCAGCTTGCGCGAAGGCCCTGCCGGCAATTATCAACTGACCTACCGCGTGCAATTGCCCGACGGCAGTTCGCGCTACCTGGAAAGCCGTGCACGGCTCTATCGCGATGAGTCCGGCGCGCCCCTGCGCATGGCCGGTACGTTGCTCGACATCACCGACCAGGTGGAGCGCGAGCAGCGCCTGATCACCTCCGAAGAAAAATTCGCCAGCCTGTTCCAGGTCAGCCCGGACCCGATCTGCGTGACGCGCCAGGACACCGGCCAGTTCATCGAGATCAACCCCGCCTTCACTCAGACCTTCGGCTGGACCACCACCGACGTCATCGACCGCAGTGCCGACGAGATTGGCCTCTGGGACGCTTCGGTGAAGCGCCAGCAACGCATCGAGCAGGTGATTCGCGAACAGGCGCTCAACAACGTCGCAATCATCGTTCACCACAAGGACGGGCAACCCTTGACCTGCGTGATTTCCAGCCGTCAGATCAGCGTCGGCAACGAGCCATGCATCGTGACCACCTTGCGTGACATCACCCAGCAACAGCGCTCCGAGGCTGCACTGAAGGCCAGTGAAGAGAAATTCGCCAAGGCGTTTCACTCCAGCCCCGACGCCATCACTATCACCGAGCGCGACAGCGGACGCTACCTGGAGGTCAACGACGGCTTCTGCCGCTTGACCGGCTATCGCGCCGACGAAGTAGTAGGTAAAACCGTTTATCAGGTCGGCATCTGGGCCGAAGAAAAACAACGCTCAACCCTGCTGGCCGAGTTGAAAGCCAAAGGCCGGGTGCATCACCAGGAAATGCTTGGTCGCAACAAACGCGGCGAAATTCTCACCGTCGAGGTCTCGATCGAACCCATCACTCTCAACGAAACCGCCTGCCTGCTGATGACCGCCCGGGACGTCAGCCTGCTGAAAAACGCCGAAGCGCAGATCCGTCACCTCGCCTACCACGACCCACTGACCAATCTGCCCAACCGCGCCCTGCTGATGGATCGCCTGAGCCAGCAGATCGCCCTGCTGAAACGCCACAACCTGCGCGGCGCCTTGCTGTTCCTCGATCTCGACCATTTCAAGCACATCAACGACTCGCTCGGGCACCCGGTGGGCGACACCGTGCTGAAAATCATCACTGCGCGCCTCGAAGCCAGCGTGCGCATGGAAGACACTGTGGCGCGACTGGGCGGCGATGAGTTTGTGGTGCTGTTGAGCGGTCTGGAAGGTACACGCAACGAGGTCAGCGAACAGGTTCGCCAACTGGCTGACACGATTCGCGAGTTGCTGTCCGAGCCGATGTTCCTCGACGGTCAGCGCCTGCAAGTCACCCCGAGCATCGGCGTGGCCTTGATCCCCGATCACGGCTCAACCCCGACGGACCTGCTCAAGCGYGCCGACATTGCCCTGTACCGAGCCAAGGATTCGGGACGCAATGCCACGCAGATGTTCCACAACACCATGCAAAAAGCCGCCAGTGAACGCCTGCGGATGGAAACCGACCTGCGCCTGGCCCTTTCGCGTGGTGAGTTCAGCGTGCAATACCAGCCTCAGGTGGACGCCCTGGACGGTCGCATTATCGGTGCCGAAGCCTTGGTGCGCTGGCGCCACCCGCGACTGGGGGAGCAATCGCCCAGCGAATTCATCAAGGTACTGGAAGACAGCGGGCTGATCCTGGAGGTCGGCACCTGGATCCTCGATGAGACCTGCCAGGCCTTCAGGCAATTGATCGATAGAGGCCTGATCGATCCGCTGAACTTCAGCCTTTGCGTGAACATCAGCCCACGGCAATTTCGCCAGAACGACTTTGTCGAACGGATTGAACAAACCCTGAGCAGCCACGGACTGCCGTATTCGCTGCTCAAACTGGAGGTCACCGAAGGCATCGTGATCCAGAACCTGGACGACACCATCAGCAAGATGCGTCGCCTGAAGAAACTTGGCGTCAGCTTCGCCATGGACGACTTTGGCACCGGCTACTCCTCGCTCACGTACCTCAAGCGCCTGCCGGTGGACACCTTGAAGATCGACCAGTCGTTCATCCGCGATGCGACCAGCGATCCGAACGACGCGGAAATCATCCGCGCGATCGTGGCCATGGCCCGCAGCCTGGAATTGACGGTAATTGCCGAAGGGGTCGAAACCACCGAACAGCTCGATTTCCTGCAAGGGCTGGGCTGCCACTTGTTTGT
>NZ_JBFTLU010000131.1:0-10526 GCF_056396605.1 Pseudomonas sp. 05T35 | reverse complement strand
GTCGCGCACTGGGCGGCTCGACACAGTCGCCCGATCAAGGGCGCTCTGCTGGCCGCGCCACCGGATCTCGATGCCAGTTGGCCGCCAGGCTACCCATCCGCTGAAACGCTGCGTACCCATGGTTGGGCGCCTTTACCCCAAGGCCCGCTGCCGTTCCGCAGCCTGGTGGTCGGCAGCACCAACGATCACCTTGCCAGCCTGGATGCCGTCACGCGCATGGCTCAAGGCTGGGGTGCCGAACTGCTCAATCTGGGCGCAGTGGGGCATCTCAATCCGGCAGCGGGCTATGGCCGCTGGCCGCAAGCCGAAGCACTCATCCTGGAGTTGGACCGCTAGTTCAGGCGCCGATTGGCCGCAGGCCTTCGGCAATTGCCCTCATTCCTGAAAAACGCAAACCACTGGAACAAGCGGTTGCGTGAGGGCGGCTGCGCTTAAAACAACTACAAAAAAGCGGAGACAACGCAATGCACAACAATAAGAAACGTCACGGGTTCACACCCTCGCGTTACAGCGTGTTGGCCTCGACCATCCTGGCCGCCGCCATGCCCGTGGCGCATGCGGTCGAACTCAATACGGGTAACCCGGACTGGACCGCGCGTTTTGATAACGTCAACGGCAACGATGCCAAGTCGGGTCTGGTCGCCAACGACCCACGCCTTGCCGCGGTCACCGGTGACAACGTCGGTAATGGCAGCCCGCACCTGAGCCACTACGCGCAGCGTTACTACACCGGTCCTTCCGGAGAAATCCTCGATGCCTTCGTGTTCTACAGCACCGAAGTGGGCGAGGAGTCGCTGTTGAGCGTCAAGGCCGGTCAGCACAACGTGTTCTGGGGTGAAACCATCCTCAACCCGGTGCATTCGATCAGCTATGGCCAGTCCGGCCTGGACCTGGCCAAGCTGGCGGCCTCGCCCGGTACCGAAGCCAAGGAACTGTTCGTACCGCGCAATCAGTTGTCGATGTCGTTCACCGTCAATCCCGAGTTGACGGTGGGTGCCCAGTACTTCCTGGATTGGAATGCCGCCCGCCTGCCGGAGGCCGGTACCTACTACGGCGGTTCCGATCTGGTCGGTTTCGGTGCGCAATCGTTCCTGCTGGGCAACACCAATGCCGTGGTACCCGGCAGCCCTCTGGGTTGTGGGTTGGCGCCGTGCAACGGGCTGACCAACGTGCGTCGTGGTCACGACCTGACGCCGGATAAAAGCGGAGACTGGGGCGTGATGGCCAAGTGGTCGCCCGCCTGGCTGGACGGCACGCTCGGTTTCTATTACCGCAAGACCTCGGACATTTTGCCTCAAGCCTGGTTGAACGCTACCGGGGTGACATCGGCCAATCCCAATGGAACCCGGCCTGCAGGCATGGTGCCGGCTGTCGTCAACACGCTTAATTCGTTGAGCACCAGCACTTATCAATTGGCCTATGCCGACAACATCCACATCGTCGGTCTGAGCCTGTCGAAAGAGATAGGCGGCGTCAGCGTCGGCTCCGACCTGAACATCCGTCACAACATGCCGCTGGCCAGTATCCCGGCGATTCTCAGTACCACCGGACCGTTGGGGCTGGGCGCCGGTCTGGGTCTGTTGCCGGCTCGTAAGGCGCAGACCGGTATCGTCTATGACGTACCGGACAAGGGCGACAGCATGAGTGCCACCGGTGACACACTGCACTGGACGCTCAACGGCCTGATGACCCTGCCCAAGACGCCGCTGTTCGATTCGGCAACCCTGCTCACCGAGCTGTATTACAGCAACCTGCTCAAACTCGATAGCAAGAATCAGGCGCTCTACAAGGGCAACAGCAGTTACCGCGGCGTCGATGCGCCGACCCGGGACAACTGGGGCATTGCAGCCAACTTCACGCCGACCTGGTACCAGGTCTTCCCGGGTGTCGACTTCAACATGCCGATGTCCATCAACGTAGGGCTTGCCGGCGTTTCACCGGTGTCCGGTGGCGGCGCCAAAGACACCGGCAACTATGCGGTCGGCGTCGGGGCCGTTGTGTACAACAAATACTTTGTCGACCTGAAGTACGTGGATTCCTTCGGCAAGACCGACAAGTGCGACGTCAGCGGCGTAAGTACCGGCGCGGCCAATGCCGGCAGCGGTGACGGCTCCACACCGAACGCCTTCAGCGGCAACGAAAACTACGCGTGTTATGGCGGTGGCTACTCAGCCTTTTCCGGCGGTGGCGCAACCACCGCAGACCGTGGCGCGGTTTACCTGACGATGAAAACCACCTTTTGATTCACGAATGGCTTAGTCACCTGAGCAGGAGAATAACAACATGAAATTCGTGCGTACGTTGCTGGGCGTTTCTCTGGCCGTGGCGGTTGCCGCGCAGGCACAGGCCGCTGTATCGACTCAGGAAGCCGCCAGGCTGGGCAACAGCCTGACCCTGGTCGGGGCTGAAAAAGCCGGGAATGCCGAGGGTTCCATTCCTGCCTATTCGGGGGGCTTGACCACGCCGCCGGCCAGCTTCAAAACCGGTGATAGCATGCGCCCGGACCCTTTTGCCGACGAAAAACCACTGCTGGTAATCGACGGCAAAAACGTCGATCAGTACAAGGGTGAACTCACGGCGACCACCGTGGAACTGGCCAAGCGTTTCCCCACTTTCCACGTCAATGTCTATCCAACCCACCGCACCGTCGCACTGCCCAAGGCTGTGCTCGACAATGGTGTGAAAAATGCCACCGGCGCGAAGTCCCTCGAAGGCGGATTGGCGATCGACAACGTGCTGCCGGGTGTGCCGTTTCCGATCCCGCAGTCGGGCAACGAGGCGATGTGGAACTTCCTGCTGCGTTATCAGGGCGTCAGCATCAACTCCAAGTACGACTCGTGGAACGTCGACTCTGCGGGTGTGCCGAGCCTGGCAACCACCGGGCAGGCGTTCATTTCCTATCCGATCTACGAAAACCTGGCGCAGCCGATCAGCAGCGCCGACGTGTACTACCAGATGAAGCTGTCCTACACCGGCCCTGCGCGCCGGGCCGGCGAAGCGGTGATGCTCAAGGACGCCGCCAACCCGTTGCAGCAGCCGCGCCGTGGCTGGCAGTACTTGCCTGGCCAGCGTCGGGTAAAACTGGCGCCGAACCTGGCTTACGACACACCAAATCCCGGCACTGCCGGTGCGGGCACCTACGACGATGTCTTTGTGTTCAACGGTGCACTGGACCGCTACGACTGGAAGCTGGTGGGCAAGCAGGAAATGATCGTGCCCTACAACACCTACAAACTGACTTACGCCCAGGACCCCAAGTTACTGACCACCGCCAATCACCTGGCACCCGACTACGTGCGTTGGGAAAAACACCGGGTCTGGGTGGTGGAGGGCAACCTCAAGGCCGGTGCGCGGCACATCTATCAGAAGCGTCGTTTCTACCTGGATGAAGACAGCTGGACCGCTCTGGCCTCCGATCAGTACGACGCCCGTGGTCAGCTGTACCGTGGCTCCTTCGCGTTCCTCAGCCAGAGCTATGACAAGCAGATCCCGGATTCCACGCCCTTCATGATCTACGACCTGGTCGGTGGCTCCTACAACATCAACGGTGTGGTGGGGCCGTACGGCGGCATCAAGTACATCGATCCGCTCTCCAAGGCGCAGTGGTCGCCGGAGTCCCTGGCAGGTTCCGGCATTCGCTAAGCGAACACCTGGTTTGAACGTCGGGCTGCACGGTTGTGTGTCCCGGCGCGGCTATCCGAAGAGGACGCGGTATGTGTTCGTACAAAAAATACCTGCAGTGGGCGCTGGGCATCTTGTTTGCACTCTTGCAGGGCCTGACCCAGGCGGCCGGTTATGTCGATGTATTGGATCTGCCGGCCAGGGCCAGCGCTCTGGCGGTCAGCAGCCCGTTGTCAGGCCTGGCGCGCGCAGGCGACCGATTGGTCGCGGTCGGGCAGCGTGGCCACATTCTCTATTCCGATGATTCCGGCAAACACTGGCAGCAAGCCGCGGTGCCGGTGAGTGCCGATCTCACGGCGGTGAATTTCCCTTCCGCCATGCAGGGCTGGGCGGTTGGCAACGACGGTGTGGTGTTGCACAGCAGCGACGCCGGGGCGACCTGGCGCAAGCAACTGGACGGCCGCCAGATCGGTGCCTTGCTGGTCCAGCGTTATGGGGCGTTGGCCAGTGCGGACCCCGGCAACGAACAATGGCCACTGCTGGCTGCCGAAGGCCAGCGACTGGTCGAGCAGGGCGCGGATAAACCCTTGCTCGACGTCTGGTTCGCCAACGACCACCTCGGCTATGTGGTCGGTGTGTTCAACCTGATCCTGCGTACCGAGGACGGTGGCCAGAACTGGGCACCGTTTCAGGACCGCACCGACAACCCGCAGGGCTTCCACCTCAACGCCATCGCCTCTACCGGCGATGGGGTGTACATCGCCGGTGAGCAGGGCCTGTTGCTCAAATGGGATGAGGCTCAGCAGCGTTTCGTCGCCGTGCAGACGCCCTATCAGGGCAGCTTTTTCGGTGTGCTCGGCAAGCGCGGCGAAGTGATCGCTTACGGCTTGCGCGGCAATGTACTGCGCAGTGTGGACGGCGGCCTCAGCTGGACTGCGCTCGACAGTGGCCTGCACGTCAGCATCACCGCCGGCTTCGTCGACACTAACGGTCATTACCGCTTGTTCACCCAGGGCGGGCAGAGGCTGGTCAGTCAGGGGGCTGGCGCAGACATGCGCCTGGTGCGGCAACCCGAACCGTCACCGGTGGCCGGCGCTGCTCAGGCCGCCGATGGCGCGTTGGTGGTGGTTGGCAGTCGTGGTGCACAGGCACTGTCCGTTGAATAAGACCTCGAACCCTTAGAGCGAGAACCCAGTCATGGGCAATATCAAACAAGACACCATGCCGGTGATCCGCGACGTGCGTGACTTCGACCGCCACTCCGGTAACCGGCTGGAGCGGATGGTGTTCAACTATCGCCCGCTGTTCATGCTGCTGATGGCGCTGGCCACTGTGGTGCTGGGCTACATGGCCGCAACGCGCCTGGAACTGCGCCCCAGCTTCGAGAAAATGATTCCGCAGAGCCAGCCGTATATCCAGAACTTCCTGGAGAACCGTCAGTCACTGCGCGGTTTGGGTAACTCGGTGCGCGTGGTGGTCGAGAACACCCGGGGCGATATCTTCGATCCCGCTTACCTGGACGTGCTCAAACAGGTCAACGACCAGCTGTTCCTCACCGAAGGCGTTGATCGCGCCTGGATGAAGTCGTTGTGGAGCCCGGCGGTGCGCTGGACCGAAGTCACCGAACAAGGCTTCCAGGGTGGCCCGGTGATGCCCGATACCTATGAGGGCAAGCCTGAGCAAATAGAACAGTTGCGCCAGAACATTTCCCGCGCCGGACTCGTCGGCAACCTGGTGGCCAGTGACTTCAAGTCGAGCATGCTGATCGTCCCGTTGCTGGACAAGGCTGCGGCCGGCGGTCAGCGCATCAACTACCACGGGTTCTCGCAGATGCTTGAAGAGCAGTTGCGCGACAGGATCGAGTTCGCCGGTGACAGTGCCGCCCGCAAAGCCGGGGAGGAGGGCAAGGGCCAGTACAAGGTCCGGGTGATCGGTTTCGCCAAACTGATGGGCGACCTGATCGACGGCCTGATTCAGGTGATGATGTTCTTCGGCCTGGCCGTGATCACCTCGCTGGTGATTATTTTTCTCTACACCCGCTGTGTGCGCAGCACCTTGCTGGTGGTCGGCTGCTCGCTGGTCGCGGTGATCTGGCAACTGGGCATCGTTGCCTGGCTGGGCTATGCCATCGACCCGTATTCGGTGCTGGTGCCTTTTTTGGTCTTCGCCATCGGTGTGTCCCACGCGGCGCAGAAGATGAACGGGATCATGCAGGACATCGCCCGTGGCACCCACAAACTGATCGCTGCGCGCTACACCTTTCGCCGTCTGTTCATCGCCGGCGTCACCGCGCTACTGGCCGACGCCGTGGGTTTCGCTGTGCTGATGCTGATCGACATACCGGTGATCAAGGACCTGGCCATCACCGCCAGCATCGGTGTCGCAGTGCTGATCTTTACCTCGTTGTTGCTGATGCCCGTGGCGCTTTCCTATGTCGGCGTCGGCGCCAAGGCTGCAGAGCGCGCCTTGACCATCGACACCCGGGCGGACGGACACAAGGGCTTTGGCAAGCTGTGGGACTGGCTCGACCGTTTCACCACGGCCGAGTGGGCCACGGGCGCCGTACTGATTGCACTGCTGATGGGCATCGGCGGCTTCGTCATCAGCCAGCACCTGAAGATCGGCGACCTGGAAAGTGGCGCACCGGAGTTGCGTGCCGATTCGCGTTATAACCGTGACAACGCCTACATCACCCGTCACTACGCGTTATCCAGCGACCTGTTCGCGGTGATGATCAAGACGCCCCCGGAAGGCTGTCTGAGCTACAAGACACTGGTCCTCGCCGACCGTCTGGCCTGGGAACTGCAGCAGTATCCGGGCGTGCAGGCAACGTCCTCGCTGGTCAATGCCGTGCGCCAGATCACGGCCGGGACTTATGAGGGCAACCCCAAGCTCAACAGTATCCAGCGCAACCAGGACGTCTTGAACTATGCCGCGCAGCAAGCCTCGGTCAACTCTCCAGAGTTGTTCAATACCGACTGCTCGCTGATGCCGGTGATTGCCTTTCTCAAGGACCACAAGGCCGAGACCCTGGATGCAGTGGTCGGGATCGCCGACACCTTTGCCCGGGAAAACAGCAGCGATGACCGCCAGTTCCTGCTGGCGGCAGGGAGCGCCGGTATCGAGGCCGCGACCAACATCGTGGTGCGCGAGGCCAATCGCACCATGCTGCTTTACGTCTATGCGGCGGTGACGTTGTTCTGCCTGCTGACCTTCCGTAGCTGGCGCGCCGCATTGGTTGCGCTGTTGCCGCTGGTGCTGACCTCAATCCTCTGCGAGGCGTTGATGGTGGTCATGGGCATTGGCGTGAAGGTCGCGACCCTGCCGGTGATCGCATTGGGCGTGGGGATCGGTGTCGACTACGCCTTGTACCTGCTCAGTGTGCAGTTGCATTACCAGCGTCAGGGCCTGCCGCTGGCTGAGGCCTACCGCAACGCCGTGTCGTTTACCGGTCGGGTGGTGGGCCTGGTGGGCATCACCCTGGCGGCCGGCGTGGTGTGCTGGGTCTGGTCGCCGATCAAGTTCCAGGCGGACATGGGCATCCTGCTGACCTTCATGTTCCTGTGGAACATGCTCGGCGCGCTGATTCTGATTCCTGCCCTGTCGTATTTCCTGCTGCGGGGGGCGTCGCTTGATCGTCGTCCTGTTCCGGAGGCCCCTCAGGGGCATGCCGGTGCAACCGCGCCAACCCAACCTTCGGGCATGCATCACGCCCGGACTATTGCGGAGTAAGCCAACGATGTCTGATTACAAAGCCCCCTTGCGCGACATGCATTTCGTCCTCAACGAGGTCTTCGAAGTGTCCAGGCTATGGGCCCGACTGCCCGGCCTGGCCGAGGTGATCGATGAAGAGACAGCCGCCGCGATCCTCGAAGAGGCCGGCAAGATCAGCGCCGAAGTGATCGCACCGTTGAACCGCAGCAGTGACGAACAAGGTTGCACCTGGAGCAACGGCACGGTGACTGCCCCGGACGGTTTTGTCGCGGCGTACCAGGCATTCGCCGAAGGCGGTTGGGTGGGTGTCGGCGGCGACCCGCAATTCGGTGGCATGGGCATGCCCAAGGCCATTTCGGCCCAGGTCGAGGAGATGGTCAATTGCGCCAGCCTGTCGTTTGGCCTGTACCCGATGCTGACCGCCGGGGCGTGCCTGTCGATCAATGCCCACGCCAGTCAGGAACTCAAGGAGCGTTACCTGCCGAACATGTACGCCGGCACCTGGACCGGTTCGATGTGCCTGACCGAGGCCCATGCCGGTACCGATCTTGGCCTGATTCGCACCCGGGCCGAACCTCAGGCCGACGGCAGTTTCAAGGTCAGCGGCAGCAAGATTTTCATTACCGGTGGCGAACACGACCTGAGCGAAAACATCATTCACCTGGTGCTGGCCAGATTGCCGGATGCGCCTGCGGGCCCTAAAGGTATTTCGCTGTTTCTGGTGCCCAAGGTACTGGTCAATGCCGATGGCTCGCTGGGCGAGCACAACGCGCTGTCCTGCGGTTCAATCGAACACAAGATGGGCATCAAGGCATCCGCCACCTGCGTGATGAACTTTGACGGCGCGACCGGCTGGATCGTCGATGCGCCGAACAAAGGCCTGGCCGCGATGTTCACCATGATGAATTACGAACGTCTGGGCGTGGGTATCCAGGGGTTGGCGTTGGGTGAGCGTTCGTACCAGAGCGCGGTCGAATACGCCCGCGAACGCATCCAGAGTCGTGCGCCGACCGGCCCGCAGGCCACCGACAAAACAGCCGATCCGATCATCGTGCACCCGGATGTACGCCGCATGCTGTTGACCATGAAGGCTTTGAACGAAGGCGGGCGGGCGTTTTCCAGCTACGTGGCCCTGCAACTGGATACCGCCAAGTACAGCGACGATGCGCCAACCCGCACTCGCGCCCAGGAGCTGGTGTCGTTGCTGACCCCGGTGGCCAAGGCGTTTCTCACCGACATGGGGCTGGAAACCACGGTGCATGGTCAGCAGATCTTCGGTGGTCACGGCTACATCCGCGAGTGGGGACAGGAGCAATTGGTTCGCGATGTGCGGATCACTCAGATCTACGAAGGCACCAACGGCATCCAGTCACTGGACCTCGCCGGGCGCAAGATCGTTGGCAGTGGCGGGGCGCTTTACCGTTTGTTCGCCGCCGAGATTCGCCACTTCATCGCCAACGCCAGCGCTGACCTCGGCGAGTTCTGCAAGCCGTTGAGCGCCGCCGTGGACACCCTCGACGAGTTGACGGCGTGGCTGCTGGATCGGGCACAGAACAACCCGAACGAAATTGGCGCTGCCTCGGTCGAGTACCTGCAGGTGTTTGGCTACACCGCCTATGCCTACATGTGGGCCCTGATGGCCAAGGCGGCCATGGGCAAACAGGCCGAGGATGATTTCTACGCCAGCAAGCTCGGCACCGCACGTTTCTACTTTGCCCGTCTGCTGCCGCGCATCCACTCGTTGAGCGCTGCGGTCAAGGCCGGCAGTGAATGCCTCTACGCGCTGGACGCCGTGCAGTTCTGATCGAAAGGACAAGGAACCCCAACCATGATGGCGACAAAAATAATTCCGCCCGCTGACGGCGCCTATGCCTATCCCTTGCTGATCAAGCAATTGTTGCTGTCCGGCGTGCGCTACGAACCGGGTCGGGAAATCGTATACGCCGACAAACTGCGCTACAGCTACCAGACCCTCAACCAACGGATCCGCAGGTTGGCTAACGCCTTGACCGCTGCCGGCGTCAAGGCCGGAGATACGGTGGCCTTGCTCGATTGGGACAGCCATCGCTACCTGGAATGCTTCTTTGCCGTACCGATGATCGGCGCGGTGCTGCATACCGTGAATATTCGTCTCTCTGCGGATCAGGTGCTCTACACCATGAACCACGCCGAGGACGATCTGGTGCTGGTGCATGATGATTTCCTGCCCCTGGTCGAGCAGATTCAGGGGCAGCTCAGTACCGTCAAAGGCTACGTCCAGCTGACTGACGACACGGCAGCCGACACGTCTCTGCCCGTGCCGGGAGAGTATGAGCAGCTGTTGTCTCAAGCGGCAGACCAGTACCAATTCCCTGACTTCGATGAAAACTCGGTGGCGACCCTTTTCTACACTACGGGCACCACCGGTGACCCTAAAGGTGTGTATTTCACCCATCGCCAGTTGGTGCTGCACACCTTGAATGCCGTGGGCACGCTGGGTGTCTATCAAGGTCTGCCGCTGCTGCGTTCCGATGATGTCTACATGCCCATCACCCCGATGTTTCACGTGCATGCCTGGGGGGTACCCTATGTTGCCACCCTGATGGGTCTCAAGCAGGTGTACCCCGGTCGTTATGAGCCCAACCGCCTGGTCAGGCTGTACCGCGAGGAGAACGTCACGTTTTCCCATTGTGTGCCGACCCTGTTGCAAATGATCCTGGGCTGCGAGGAAGCGGCTCAAACCCGTTTCGATGGCTGGAAAATGCTTTTGGGCGGCAGTGCCCTGACGCTGGGCATTGCCAGCGAGGCGAGCGCCAAAGGCATGCGCGTACACAGCGGCTACGGCATGTCGGAAACCTGCCCGTTGCTTTGCACAACGTACCTGCGCGATGAGGAGCTGGAACTGCCCACCCAAACCCAATTGGCCATTCGCATCAAAACCGGGACACCTGTACCGATGGTCGATCTTAAAATCGTCGATGCCAGCGGCAATGATATGCCTCACGACGGCGAGTCCCTGGGTGAGATCGTGGTCCGTGCACCCTGGCTGACTCAAGGTTATTGGAAGGCGCCCGAAAAGGGCGCCGAGTTGTGGCGCGACGGTTGGATGCACACCGGTGACATCGCTTCTATCGACGCCTTGGGCGGGGTGGAAATCAAGGATCGAATCAAGGACGTCATCAAGACGGGAGGGGAGTGGATCAGCTCTCTGG
>NZ_JBFTLU010000130.1:0-10058 GCF_056396605.1 Pseudomonas sp. 05T35 | reverse complement strand
ACTGTGGAATGTCCAAAAGAAGGGTCCACCCTCACTTTTACCCCAGAAACTACAAACTACCAAAGTGAGCTCCCACGTCGACAGTGGCCCAACAAAGGACAGTCCGTGCACGTTAATTACCGGTATTTGGATGGCATATGTAAGGGAGATGGCAATAATTATGGGTGCCGTATTAAGCACTACCCAATAGTCGGCCCTTGAGTGGCAAGAGCCTCCCAATTCAATCTACATTAGTTGGGTCGGCCCCCACTGATGCGGCAGCAACCGGTCGATCTCACTCGCCCGCTGCGTCGGCAGGCGCGTGAGAACATCTTTCAGATTTGCATACGGATCATGACCATTGAGCCGCGCAGACTGGATCAAACTCATGATCGCCGCCGCCCGTTTTCCACTGCGTAACGAACCTGCGAAGAGCCAGCTTTTTCTCGGTCGCCGCTGGCACTGCTTGCAAGGCCTGAAGCTCTGCTTCAATCGCTGCGATATCGGTATCGATCAGGTCATCGAGCAAACTGGCCTGCTCAGGATTCATCTGCTCGCTGCGCTTGGCAAACTTCAAACGCTTGAGCTGGGCGATTTCGTGGGTCAGCTTCTCGATCACCGTCTGATTGCGGTTGATCTTCTTGCCCATCGTCTCAATGGTTTTACCCATCGTTTCGACCGTCTTACCCAGCGTGTCAACCTGACGGTAAGGCATCTCAACACGCTGCATCAACTGCGCGTTGCCATGGCAGTCCCAGCACCAATGCCTGAAGTTGCTCGGTATCCAGTTCCATCTCAGAACCATGGCGAATGCCAGGCCAGTGGAACTTGCCTTGGTTCAACCGGCGAGCCGCCAGCCATATTCCGAATCCGTCATGCACCAGCACTTTCATGCGATTGGTGCGGCGGTTGGCGAACAGATAAGCACAGTGCGGCTGCGCGCAATCACCTTGTCTAAAGCCGTATCGGTGCCTGCGCGCATGTCCATCGGCTCGGTGGTGAGCCAGATGGAGTCGATGCGAAGTAAGCGAACACCAAACACACCTTGTGAAACTGACCGGCGCCTCTCCTGATACAAACTCCCCCCGCAACACTACCCCCTGTTCCATCGGCAGTCTTCAGTCAACACGAAGATCTCCGCGACCACGGCCCAGAAATTTCGAGCATCGTGGTCAATAGATTGGGGAGCAACTGAGTCGATCAATCAGCCATTGTCCAGCTGGCCCCGGCAGTGAGTCTGTCGCGTGAACTGCGCAGATATCTATTTTAACTCCCTCCTTCGGCGAACCTTCCACATCGAGCGTAGCCAGAGCGCCAGCAACTAAGTCGTGTTCGACCATGTGCCAAGGCATGCTGCCCCATCCAACACCATCCTTGAGGAACGCGTACTTCGTCGATAGATCAGCCAGACGCCAGGTCGAAGGCGACAGCACGCCAAAGTCCTTCCCCGCCAGCAGTTCTGATCGATCCGTCAGCACCAGTTGAACGTGCTTGGCCAATTCCCGCCGAGGAATCTTCCCACTCAGCCTGGATAGCGGATGATCAACTGATGCCACCACCACTAAAGAGAATTCGCCAATTCTCTCGATTGACAGGGTGGGAAATGAAACTGGCAGTGATGCCAGGATACCAAGGCTGCACCGACCATCGAGTATCGGTTGATAGCCCGCACCGAGGCCTTCGACGAAAATCTTTAGGCGGGTATGCGGGAATCGCTCGGCAAACTCTTTGACTACGGCAGTAATGGCAGACGTCGGAAAGAACACGTCAACTACTACGGATAATTCAGGTTCCAGCCCTGACGTCATGAGCTTGGCTCGCGCCTTCAGAGTGTCGACGGCCGAAATGATGCTGCGCGCATCTGTCAGCAGCAGAGCACCTTGGGGTGTCAATTTGGGGAAACGACCTGAACGATCAAAAAGCGTTACCCCAATCTGATCCTCCAAGCCGCTCACCCAGCCGCTCACTGCCGATTGCACCCTGTTGAGTTTCCTCGCGGCCGCAGAAAAACTGCCTTCATCTACGGCCGCGACAAAAGTTCTTAGCTGATCAAGCGATAGACCGTCGAGCATCTCGCCCCCATCCATCCGAATTAGCGATACATAGCATCTCAATATACCGTCTTTTCAGATCCTCAAGAACAGCTCATCTTTCACATGCCCATTAAACCGTAAGCTTGGTGAATGAAATGCAAATCCTCCATCTTGACGCCAGCATCCTAGGCGACGCGTCTGTCAGCCGTACCCTGTCTTCGCAGATCGTCGCGCGCCTCGCTGCGCTCCACCCGGACAGCAAGGTGATTTACCGAGATCTCGGCCAAGACCCTGCACTACATCTTTCCTTGGAGCATCTATCAGCCTGGCAAGGCACTGTGGCCAAAGACCCAATGTTGGTGAACGACCTTTTCAAGGGAAATAGCTATCTGCAAGAACTCCTCGATTCGCAGATCGTGGTAATAGGCGCGCCTATGTACAACCTGACGATCCCGAGCACGCTCAAGTCCTGGATTGACCGGGTCGCGATAGCAGGCAAATCGTTCCAATACACCGCCACTGGCCCAGAAGGCCTCTTGAAAGGAAAGCAGGCTTACATCGCTTCATCACGTGGTGGTGTGTATTCGCCAGGTAGTCCTGCGGCAGCTTTAGAACATCAAGAGAGCTACTTGATCGGGCTATTGGGATTTCTGGGCGTCACGGATACACGAGTCGTGCGCGCGGAAGGCTTGGCTGTAAGTCCAAAGGCCAAGGATGAGGCGATAAATAGGGCTCTTCAAGAAATCGCCACGATTGGCGCTTGATCAAATCAATTTTCATTTTTTCTTCAGGAGTTCGAAAATGAAATACGCCATTATTGGTTCCGGTAACGTCGGAACCGCCATTGCTCGCCAATTTGCCCGGGTCGCGATTCCAGTATCTATTGCGAACACTAGAGGGCCAGAAACGATTCTCCCCCTCACAGCAGAGTTGGGAGAAATGGTCACAGCCACCTCTTTGGAAGAGGCGCTCTCTGCCGACGTTCTATTCCTGGCACTTCCATTTATCGCAGTGGAGGCTCTCGCTCGTAGTCGATCCGACTGGGCTGGCAAGATCATCATCGATCAGACCAACGCCTATGGTGTACCACCGGAAACACTTGCGGGACGGCTCTCTTCTGACATTGTTGCCCAAGCGCTGCCAGGCGCGTCGGTCGTCAAAGCTTTCAACCAACTTCCGGCTGGCGTACTGGCCCGAGATCCCTCTCAGGATGGCGGACGGCGTGTCGTATTCGTCTCCAGCAACGACGAAAAAGCTGCCTCGACCGTCAAAGCCTTAGCAGAGCAACTCGGGTTCTCGCCAATCCTTGTCGGGCGAATCGATGAAGGTGGTCGCCTTCTTCACATTCCTGGCCCACTGGTGCTTCACAACTTGATCGAGCATCCACTCAAATAAGGCGATGAGCATGAAGACTGACGAGCCGATGTTCGTTCGTGAGGYAGCTCGTGTTGCTAACCCTGACACCTCAGCTGGACGTATGGCCGGGCATCGGGCTCGCCGACTGATAGATGGTGATCCAACCTTTTCCGATCCCTTCGTAGTGATGGCCGAGGACTGGATGCCCCGTGGAGCATTTCCTCGTCATCCACACCGAGGCATGGAGACAGTGACCTTTGTGATTGATGGGGTTGTCGAGCATCGTGACAGCGCTGGGAATGGGGGCATGATCAAAGCAGATGGCGCTCAATGGATGACAGCGGGTCGAGGGGTTTACCACGAAGAAAATGCGCTTCCAGGAACGATTGCCCATACGTTGCAACTATGGGTGAACTTGCCAGCGGCACTGAAGATGTCCGAGCCGCGTTATCAGGATCTAGCTGGCAGCACGATGCCCGTCAGGCGAGAGCCGGGGGTCGAGGTTCGAGTCTTCTCGGGTCAGTCCGGGAGCGTAAGCTCGTCCACTCTCAACCATGTTCCAATCATAATGCTGGATGTGCGAATTGAGCGCGGAGCGTCATTTCGGCAGATGCTCCCAGCCACAGACAACGCTTTCATGTACGTCTTGGCAGGCATACCGAAAATCGGGGAGGCTGGGAGGCTCGTCCCGGCCAGCCAACTGGCATGGCTGACCCGCTCTGAGAAAAGTGGGCAGTCAGAGGTCACGCTCAGCGCCGAGAATACGGATGCCCGGTTGCTGTTCTTCTCAGGCAGTCCATTGCGCGAACCTATCGCTCTTGGAGGCCCGTTCGTGATGAATACAGAGGAAGAGATTCAAGAGGCGTTTGTCGACTTTCAGACTGGGCGGTTTTGAGTAACAAAGCACTGTGTGTTGGCGCTGATTGAAAACTGACCCACCCTGCCGATGGAAAATTGACCCAGGACGGATTGCTGACTTTTGCCCCAGCAATTGTGGATAAGCTTAGCAGCAGTGTTCCGGTTGAAGACGCATCGGGCCCGACCGCATGCAGGCATGCAGCAGGGCACTTATGGTGCGGATCAAAACGGCTCATCGTCCTCGATACCATCTCCGTCCTTACGCTTTCGTTCCCGTGACTTGATCTTTGTCTGGGCGGCCAAGGTGCTGTGTTGCAGGCGGTAGGTACAGGTTGCGTAACGGCAACCAGTTATGCGGCAACAGCTCGGCGATCCCACTGGCCCGCTGCGTCGGCAGCCGCGTTAGTACATCTTTGAGATAAGCATACGGATCATGCCCGTTAAGCTTGGCCGATTGGATCAGGCTCATCAGCGCAGCCGCGCGTTGACCGCTGCGTAACGACCCCGCAAGTCGAGTCAGCCGAAGGGAGTTTCACCCCTCGGCTGCTCACAGAACCGTACGTGACAGTCTCCCGTCATACGGCTCTTGATCACACATTCGATGCACGTAGTAGATACCAATGCGCGAACAGCTCCGGATTCTCTCTTCGAACAAGACGCAGCCGATGCTCCGCTTGACGTATAGAGATTCGGTACTTGCTCTTCATCCATTTGAGCAGACGCGATTGCAACGCGCTCCACAATCGATAGCTGAAGTTTCTGTACCAGAATTTACCGTAGTATTCGATCCATCCTCGAATCACAGCATTGTACCTGCGAGAAAAATCCCGCAGGTCATCAGTCGTGGATCGATGGATGCGCCAGTGTTTGATCGTGTCTACCATCCTGCGCATCGCCTTCATCGACGCTCCCGGCATGCACTTACGGAAGAGTTCGCCCTTGGAGTTCCTAAGGGTTCGCACCTTGAAGTCATATCCGAGAAAGGTGAAGCTCGTCGCGACATTGTGTCGCTCGAATATGTCGATGTAGACAATCTTCGACTTTTCTTCGTTGATGGTCAG
Source organism: Pseudomonas sp. 05T35 (assembly GCF_056396605.1). Classification (NCBI taxonomy): domain Bacteria; kingdom Pseudomonadati; phylum Pseudomonadota; class Gammaproteobacteria; order Pseudomonadales; family Pseudomonadaceae; genus Pseudomonas; species Pseudomonas sp. 05T35. The sequence continues at coordinate 4,771 of NZ_JBFTLU010000130.1, read as the reverse complement.
GCGCACTTCACTCATCCGTCGCGTCAGGCTCTCCCTGATTCGAACAGCCTCGCTCATCCTTGTGCAGTGGATAACAATATCGTCGGCATACCGTTCAAAYGGCACGCCGCGATGCGTCCTGTCTATCCAACGATCAAAGGCGTAGTGCAGGAATAAATTGGCTAGCAAAGGCGAGATCACACCCCCTTGAGGTGTCCCTCGTCCCCGCTCCTGGAGCAACCCCGCCTCACTCTGCATCGGCGCTTGCAGCCAGCGTCGGCAGTACAAGATCACCCATTTCGGCATCTGGTGATGTTCCAGAGCCTTGATAATCAGGTCGTGTCCAACGTGGTCGAAGAACGCGCTGATATCCACTTCCAGTACCCAGTTCTTACGACGGCACCGAATGGAACATTGACGCAAAGCATCGTGGGCCGATCTTCCGGGTCTGTACCCATACGAGTCAGGATGGAAAATCGGATCGATCACAGCCTCCACATATCTTTTCACTGCTCCTTGGGCTACCCGATCAGAGACCGTTGGGATGCCAAGGATGCGCTCCTTGCCGTTGTCTTTTGGAATGCGCTTTTCCCGTACAGGTGGCGGAAAATACGACCCTGAGCACAACCGGTTCCAGATGCGGTAGAGGTTATGATCGCGTTGCCGATCAAAGTCCGTGAGCGTCTGACCATCACAGCCCGGCGCGCCACGGTTGCGGCGTACATCCTGATACGCCATCCACACCAGCGATTTCGGTATTTCGAATGCTTTTCGCTGCACTAAAACGTCATCCTCGTTCGAGTTGTGTCCCACACAACGAAAGTGATCCCCACCCCTTCGCTCCAGCCCCATTACAGGTCTTTCATCACTACTACGGGTGAGTCCGCCCCTACCCTCTCGGTACGTGCCGAGGATAGGTTCTCACGTTCCCCAAAATGGCCTGGCTCAGGTTCTTGCTGCCTTAACAACGGGTGCCGTGCAGTCGGTAGACAGGTGTCCTCTGCACTTCTCGGGGCCCGGCTATACAAGCCCGTTTTGACACCAACTAAGATTTCGTCGCTTCATCAGTCAGTTCACTTGCGTTCAACTACCTGAGCCTTACGTGACAGTAGTTTCTCTGCCTTTTCCCGAATCGCTCACCACCAGCATGCTGAACATGCTCGCAGCATCGGGTCGTTTGATCAGTGCGCCTGTACGCCCTGACCGGAGGGTCGACCTCCATCCACCTTGGAACATGGAGTGTCATGCCGCCGTTTTCATGTCGTCGTCATGACGTCTCCTTCGTGACACACAGAGCCAGTTCTTGCGCCCAAGAGCCCATGGCCGGATTTGCTGCTCTATATGGTTGTTATCAATAGGCACCGCACCGTCATCCAGATAACGTGACAACGCCGTCCAGCGTTTCAGACTGTAATCCAGAGCCTTGGCGATGGCCACGCCATCGTGCACAAGCTCACGCTGGGCGATCATCCAGGCGTGCAGCATGTCAATCACGGGGACAGCTTTTTCTTGTCGTATTCGTCGCCGTGCATCTGGCTCCAGGTCGCGGATTTCACTTTCGATTTCGTACAGCAACTGGATATAGCCCAGGGCTTGCTCGGCGAGCGTGCTTTTGTTGGTGGCATGCAGGTCGAAGAACTTGCGCCGGGCATGGGCCATGCAGCCAATTTCGGTGACGCCCAGTGCAAAACTGGCCTTGTAGCCACCAAAATCGTCGCACACCAGTTTGCCTTTCCAGTCTTGCAGGAAGGCACGAGAGTGGTCGCCCGAGCGGCTTGGACTGAAGTCGTACACCACCGAGCGGACATCGGCAGACGCGGTGGTCGCGTAGGCCCAGACGTATGCTCGATGGGTTTTCTTCTCGCCAGGCATGAGCACCTGTACCGGCGTTTCATCGGCGTGCACCACGTTGTGGGCAAGTACCACTTCGCGCAGCGCATCAACCAGCGGTTGCAGTTGCACACCGCAGAGACCGACCCACTGCGCCAAGGTCGAGCGCGGGATGGCGAGGCCGGCCCTACCAAAGATCTTTTCCTGACGGTACAGCGGCAAATGATCACCGTATTTGGCGATCATCACTTGAGCCAGCAGACCTGCCGTGGGGATGCCTTTGTCGATGATTTGCGCCGGAACCGGTGCCTGGATCAGCGTTTCGCATTGATCACAAACCCACTTGCCACGGATGTGCTGTTCGACAGTGAACACGCCGGGCGTGTAGTCGAGTTTCTCACTGACGTCCTCACCGATACGCTTGAGAGCGCAGCCACAGCTGCACTGCGTGTTATCGGGTTCGTGATGGATCTTCGTGCGCGGAAACTCGGACGGCAAGGCGGTGCGTTTTGGTTTCTGCCGGGCCACGGCAGGGGTTGGAGCGAGTTGCAGCGCCTCAAGCGCAGCTTCGATGACCACGATGTCGACGTCGATATGCTCATCGAGCAGACTGGCTTGATACAGGTTTAGTTGCTCGCTGCGCTTGGCAAACTTGAAACGCTTGAGCTGTGCGATCTCATGGGTCAGCTTGTCGTTGACCGTTTTGTAGTGGTGGATCTGCTTGTCCATGCACTCGACTTTTTGATCGAGACTCTCGACGCGCTGCATCAACTGCACCGCGATAGTGCGCAGTTTTTCAGGGCTTAGTTGGTCGAGATTGGGTAGCGAAGTCATGCGGCCGATTTTGCCAGAACAGAATATTACCGACGATAGGCTCATCGGACAATTGCCTGACGACGCTGACCAGAGCAGGTGTTACATCATGGTAATCGCGCTGTTTTGCCCGACTCTTTGCCAAGGCAAACCCAGCACCAAAGCCCGAAGCTGTTCATCGCTCAACTCTACCTGAAAGCCATGACGAGAACCTGGCCAGAAGAACTTGCCTTGATGCAATCGGCGAGCCGCCAGCCAGATACCTAGGCCATCGTGCACCAACACTTTCAGGCGATTGGCGCGGCGGTTAGCAAACAAATAAGCACAGTGCGGCTGCGCCGCACCGAACACGGCCACCACCCGCGCCAGCGCGGTGTCAGTCCCGGCGCGCATGTCCATAGGGTCGGTGGCGAGCCAGATGGCGTTGATGCGGATCATCGCAATAGGTCTCGAAGAAAGCTCGCACAGACAGCCGCGCTGTCCGCTGGCCAACTAATTTTTACGGTGCCGCGCCGATGCTGGATCTCAACGCTGATGTTCGATGATGCCGCTTGCGACTCCGCGCTGGCGAGTGGCATGGGCAGTGAAACAAAAGCGGGTTGTAGCGCCGTGCTTTTCTGCGGTTGCAGCCGAATCCACTTGTGGACGAGGTTCGCGTTGAGGCTGTGGTTCAGCGCGATGCTGGCAATCGAGGCTCCGGGCTGGGCGCACTCCTGAATGACTTGAGCCTTGAACGACTTGGAATAGGAACGGCGTTGTGGCTGCATGAAAGACCCTCTTGAAAGGCTAGAACTGGTGTCCACTTAAATGAGGTGGACACCATCGCCTTTGGCGGTGGGGTCAGTAAGGTGTGTTAGCCGGCCGGTTACGATGCGAATCATCGCAGAAGGTCTCGAAGAAAGGTCGCGCAGGCAGCAGCATTTTCAGTGGACCAGTTCACTTTGACGGTGCCACGCGSGTGCTGGATTTCAACRCAGATATTCGGCGATGCAGCTTGCGAGTTTGCTCCAGGCAGCGGCATGGGGAGCGGAGTAAATGCGGGTTGCAGCGCCGTGCTTTTCTGCAATTGCARCCGAGTCCATTTGTGGACGAGGTTTGCGTTGAGACTATGGCTGAGTGCAACGCTGGCAATCGAAGCGCCGGGTTGGGCACACTCTTGAATGACTTGGGCTTTGCGGGGCTGAGTAGATGACTTGGCCGGACGCATACGGCTTAGCTCAACTCTTACGTCTACAGTAGAATCCGTCTCCAGCGCCCAAGCGTGAAGTCGGGCTAATAGCCACGAAGGGAACAAGTGAATCTACAGGTTGAAATCGAGAGAATTTTTGGCGGCAAAGCATTTGCCAGACCTCTTTTCTATTCCTACCCAGGAGGTCTGCGTTTTGAACTCTCCGAAACGGGTGGGGTGATTGAGCAGTTCCTATCAGCACTACGAAAATCAACACAGATCTGCGGCGATGTCTTCCTTGATGAAACGACACTTGTTGCTTGTCTACGCGTTCACTCTGGCAGCAGCCATTTTGCTCATCGGGCCTCGATTTACGCCCTTCGATCTGCTGGCATTGACATCCCTACTGAACGGTCAGTCTGGAGCGAGAAGATAGATCCAGAGGATTGGTATTGCGAAAGCGAACCGGAATATTGGATCAATATCGCATTTGAAGCGCCTGTGGCCCTGCTTCAAGCATTTCTTTGGTGTGCATTGGCTAGAGATTTGGCTGCAATTGAGCCTAAACCCAAGTGTGCTTTGTACCTCTTCAATTTGAAGAAGCGGGTCATGGTTTTCCCATATGACGACAGGGGTATGGATGTAGTTGGCCCTAACAAAGATCTGCTTTCACAGCTGTATCGTCAGCATCATACATACCTGCTGGATTACGACCGACACGTGATGGACAGCACATTCGCAGGGCCTGCGCGCTAGCCTTGCTTACATTGGAGCTGAAACTGTGCCCACTGGGCCGCCACCTCCTTCAGGTCGATTCCACTCAGTTGCCACCTGCAAAAAACAACCAAAAGCCGACATTCGATCGTAAGCGTCCGGTTAAGGCACGTTGCGATGAGTAAACGCCTGGCAACTGGCTACATATGGCTCCCTCAGCGAGCCTCCAACTGCGGATTTTCGATAAAAAAAGCCGCTTCACTGAAG
>NZ_JBFTLU010000129.1:0-10077 GCF_056396605.1 Pseudomonas sp. 05T35 | reverse complement strand
GCCCGGGGCCGGTGGTGCGGCCGTCGCGGCGCGCCACCGCAAAGCTCATGACTCCCTTCGAGACTCTTTACAGCTGAGGTGCGCGATGAATTCAAGCTTCTGGAAATCCGGCCATACCCCGACACTCTTCTCGGCCTTTCTGTATTTCGACCTGAGCTTCATGGTCTGGTACTTGCTCGGCCCGCTGGCGGTGCAAATCGCCGCCGACTTGCACCTGACTACCCAGCAACGCGGGCTCGTGGTGGCCACGCCGATTCTGGCCGGGGCGTTCTTGCGCTTCGTGATGGGACTGCTGGCAGACCGTCTGTCACCGAAAACCGCCGGGCTGATCGGTCAGGTCATCGTGATTTGCGCCCTGTTCGGCGCCTGGAAACTCGGCATCCACAGCTACGAACAAGCGCTGCTGCTGGGCCTGTTCCTCGGCATGGCCGGCGCCTCGTTCGCGGTCGCCCTGCCCCTGGCTTCGCAGTGGTATCCACCACAGCATCAAGGCAAGGCGATGGGCATCGCCGGCGCGGGCAACTCGGGCACGGTGTTCGCCGCGCTGATCGCCCCGATGCTGGCGGCCTCATTTGGCTGGAGCAACGTCTTTGGCTTCGCATTGATCCCACTGATACTGACGCTGATCATCTTCGCCTGGCTGGCGAAAAACGCACCTGAACGGCCGAAAGCCAAATCCATGACTGACTACCTCAAGGCCCTCGGTGACCGCGACAGCTGGTGGTTCATGTTTTTCTACAGCGTGACCTTCGGTGGTTTCATCGGCCTGGCCAGCGCCCTGCCCGGCTACTTCAACGACCAATACGGCCTGAGCCCGGTCACCGCCGGCTACTACACCGCAGCTTGCGTGTTCGGCGGCAGTTTGATGCGGCCACTCGGTGGCGCACTGGCGGATCGTTTCGGTGGCATTCGCACCTTGCTGGTGATGTACACACTGGCCGCGACCTGCATTGCTGCCGTGGGTTTCAACCTGCCCAGCTCCTACGCTGCACTGGCACTGTTCGTCTGCACCATGCTCGGCCTTGGCGCGGGTAACGGCGCGGTGTTCCAGCTGGTGCCACAACGCTTTCGCCGCGAAATCGGCGTGATGACCGGGTTGATCGGCATGGCAGGCGGCATCGGCGGTTTCGCCCTCGCGGCAGGCATGGGTGCGATCAAGCAAAGCACCGGCAGCTATCAACTGGCCTTGTGGCTGTTCGCGAGTCTCGGTGTTCTGGCCTGGTTTGGCCTGCACGGGGTCAAGCGCCGCTGGAGAACCACCTGGGGTTCGGCTGCTGTGACCGCCGCGCGGGTATGATGCACCAATGAGCCTGCAATTGAGCTTCGCCGAGGCCAGCGCCATCGGCCCACGGGACGAAAACCAGGACGCCCTGCGCCTGGTCACGCCCGCCGCTGAACTGGCGGCGAGCAAGGGGTTTCTGTTCGCCATCGCCGACGGCGTCAGTCAATGCGCCGATGGCGGGCTCGCAGCCAGGGCAACCTTGCAGGCCCTGGCCCTCGATTACTACGCCACTCCGCAAACCTGGGCTGTGGCGCAAGCGCTGGACCGCCTGTTGCTAGCGCAAAATCGCTGGTTGCAGGCCAATGGCGGCGGCCAGCCATTACTCACCACCGTCAGCGCGCTGGTGCTACGCGGTCGTCGCTTCACGTTGGCGCACGTTGGCGATTGTCGGGTGTATCGCTGGCACGCCGACCAGTTGCAGCGCATCACTGAGGACCACGTCTGGGAACAACCGGGCATGCAGCATGTGCTCAAGCGCGCATTGGGACTGGATCAGCATCTGGTGCTGGATTTTCTCGACGGCGAATTGCGCGCCGGCGAGAGTTTCGTCCTGTTGAGCGACGGCGTTTGGGCGACGCTGGGCGACACCGCCATCGCGGCCATTCTGCGCGATCAACCCGACCTCGACAGCGCGGCACAAACCCTGGTCAACGCCGCTCACCTGGCCGGCAGTCAGGACAACGCCAGCGCGCTGCTGGTGCGGGTCGACACCCTCGGTGAAACAAGCATTGGCGATACGCTGATCCAACTGCAGCAATGGCCATTGCCACCGCCGCTCAAACCCGGTCAGGTCTTCGAGGGCTGGCACGTCGAAAGACTGCTCGGGCAGAGTCAGCAGTCGCTGATTTACCGTGTCCATGATGGGCAGCAACAGCCCTGGCTACTGAAAACACTCCCCTCACAGTTGAACAACGACACAAAGGCCGCTCAGGCTCTGCTCTCTGAAGAGTGGTTTCTCAAACGTGTTGCCGGTCGCAGCTTTCCGGAAGTTCACCCAGCGGCGCAACGTCAACACCTGTATTACGTGATGCGCGAGTATCCGGGGGTGACCCTGGCCGAGCTGTTCGCACAAAACGGCCCGTTGCCGCTGCCCCAATGGCAACAACTGRCCGAACGTTTGCTGCGGGCGGTGGGCATGCTGCATCGGCGGCAGATTTTCCATCGCGACATCAAACCGGAAAACCTGCTGCTGTCTGAGGACGGTGAGTTACGGCTGCTGGATTTCGGCCTGGCGTACTGCACCGGCTTATCCGAAGACCAATCCAACGCGCTGCCGGGCACCCCGAGCTATATCGCCCCGGAAGCGTTCAACGGGACTCCACCAACACCACAACAGGATCTGTATGCCGTCGGTGTGACGCTTTATTACCTGGCCACCGGGCATTATCCCTACKGGGAAATCGAAGCCTTTCAACGTCCGCGCTTTGGCTCGCCCGTCGCAGCCAACCGCTATCGGCCGGATTTGCCGGACTGGCTCGGGCAAAGCCTGGAACGTGCGGTATGTGCCGACCCGGCGCAACGCTATGAAACGGCGGAGGAATGGTTGCTGCTGCTGGAACAAGGCGAACGGCGCAGTTTGAGCGTACGACCCAGGCCGTTGCTGGAACGTGAACCGTTGAAGGTGTGGCGGACCCTGGCGCTGGTGTCGTTGTTGATCAATCTGGTGCTGTTGTATCTGGCATTTCATACCTGACGCCTTGCTTTACGTAGCAGTTGGCGCAGCCTGCTGCTACAGGGATTTGTCGCGCCAATTGCGGGCGGCGCGCTTTGATTTGGTGCAAAAAGCTCCAACCCGACACTGCTTAACGAAGCGAAACCCAACAAAACCGCGCCCTCCGCCGATTTGGCACGACCACTGCATTACCTTTTCCAACAGACATAAAGCCCGGCCTTCAACGACGAAGGGCGTGCTTCCCGAGAGAACGGGACCAGGACAAAGGCGTCCTCGCTAGGTAACTAGCGGGACGCCTTTTTTTGTTTGCGCAAAATTTGTCGAGCCAGCCTGACCGCCCTGATGAGGCAAGCCTGAGCTCCCCGGAGAACCTGATGAAAAAACTAAAACTGGTGATGATCGGCAATGGCATGGCCGGGGTTCGCACCCTGGAAGAATTGCTCAAGCTGAGCAGCGAGCTGTATGACATCACGGTCTTCGGTGCCGAGCCCCATACCAACTACAACCGCATTCTGCTTTCGCCGGTGCTGGCGGGTGAGCAGACCTTTGAAGAGATCGTGCTTAACGATCTTGATTGGTACCTGGAAAACAACATCAAACTGCTGCTCAACCGCAAGGTAGTGGAAATCGACCGGGTCAAACGCCGGGTCATCGCCGAAGACGGCAGCGAAGCCGAATACGACCGGCTGCTGATCGCTACCGGCTCGACGCCGTTTATCCTGCCGATTCCGGGCAATACCCTGGAAGGCGTCATCGGTTACCGCGACATCGCCGACACCCAGGTCATGATCGACACCGCGAAGACCCACAAGCACGCGGTAGTCATCGGCGGCGGCCTGCTCGGCCTTGAAGCGGCCAATGGGCTGATGCTGCGCGGCATGCACGTGACCGTGGTGCACCTCGGCGAGTGGTTGCTGGAGCGGCAACTGGACAAAACCAGCGGCCAGCTGCTGCAAACTGCCCTGGAAGGACGCGGCTTGCACTTTCGCCTGTGCGAACAGACCCAGGCCCTGCACGACGCCGGCAATGGCCGGGTCGGCTCGGTGCAGTTCAAGAACGGCGACATCATTCCCGCTGACCTGGTGGTGATGGCTGCCGGCATTCGCCCCAATACCGAACTCGCGGAAAAATCCGGCATCCCGTGCAACCGCGGGATTCTGGTCAACGACACCCTGCAAACCTATGACCCGCGCATCTATGCGATCGGCGAATGCGCCAGTCACCGCGGCATCGCCTACGGCCTGGTAGCGCCACTGTTCGAGCAGGCCAAGGTCTGCGCCAACCACTTGGCGCAACTGGGGTTTGCCCGCTATTCGGGCTCGGTGACCTCGACCAAGTTGAAAGTCACCGGCATCGATCTGTTCTCCGCTGGCGACTTCATGGGCGGCGAAGGCACCGAAACCATCACCCTCTCCGACCCGATCGGCGGGGTCTATAAAAAACTGGTGATCAAGGATGACGTGCTGGTCGGTGCCTGTCTGTACGGCGACACCGCGGATGGCGGCTGGTATTTCCGGCAGATTCGCGAGAACCACGCCATCGGCGAGATCCGCGATCACCTGATGTTCGGCGAAAACGCTCTGGGGGATGTAGGCCATCAAGGCCAGGACAAAGCCATGAGCATGGCTGATAACGCCGAAGTCTGCGGTTGCAATGGCGTCTGCAAGGGCACCATCGTCAAGGCGATTCAGGAACACGGGCTGTTCAGCGTCGACGAGGTCAAGAAACACACCAAAGCGGCCAGCTCCTGCGGCTCCTGCGCCGGATTGGTGGAACAGATCCTGATCAACACCGTCGGCGGCGCGGCGGRCGTCAAACCGAAAAGTGAAAAAGCCATCTGCGGTTGCAGCGACCTCAACCACGGACAGATCCGCCAGGCGATCCGCGAAGAGCATCTGCTGACCATCGCCGGGACCATGAGCTACCTCAACTGGCGCACCCCGAATGGCTGCGCCACCTGCCGCCCGGCGCTCAATTACTACCTGATTTCCACATGGCCAGGCGAGGCCAAGGACGATCCGCAATCACGGCTGATCAACGAACGTGCCCACGCCAACATCCAGAAAGACGGCACCTACTCTGTAGTCCCTCGGATGTGGGGTGGTGTGACCAATCCTTCGGAGCTGCGGCGTATTGCCGATGTGGCAGACAAGTACAACGTGCCCATGGTCAAGGTCACGGGCGGCCAGCGCATCGACTTGCTGGGGATCAAGAAGCAGGATCTGCCCGGCGTCTGGAAGGACCTCGACATGCCGTCCGGCCATGCCTACGGTAAATCGATCCGCACGGTCAAAACCTGCGTCGGCAGCGAGTTCTGCCGCTTCGGCACGCAAAACTCCACGCAACTGGGCATCGAACTGGAGCATGACCTGTTCAACATGTGGTCGCCGCACAAGGTCAAGCTGGCGGTCTCTGGTTGCCCGCGCAACTGCTCGGAAGCCGGGATCAAGGACGTAGGAATCATCGGCGTCGACTCGGGTTGGGAGATGTACATCGGCGGCAATGGCGGGATCAAAACCGAGGTCGCGGAATTCTTCGTCAAACTGAAAACCGCCGAAGAGGTGCGCGAGTACAACGGCGCGTTCCTGCAGCTGTACCGCGAAGAAGCCTTCTACCTCGAGCGCACCGTGCACTACCTGCAACGGGTCGGCATGGAGCACATCAAGAAAGCCGTACTGGAAGACCCGGAGCGCCGTAAAGCGCTCAACGACCGGCTGCAATTCTCCCTGTCGTTCGAGCAGGACCCATGGAAAGAACGCCTTGAGCAGCCATTGCTGAAGAAGGAGTTCGATGTCATCCCCGTGAAAAACCTGGAGGTGCCGGCATGAACTGGCTGGATATCTGCGCACTGGAAGAAATCAACGCCCTGGGCTCGCGCATCGTCAGCGGCCCCAAAGGTGACATCGCGATTTTTCGCACCAGCGACGACGAGGTTTTCGCGCTTGACGACCGCTGCCCACACAAGGGCGGACCGCTGTCCCAGGGGCTGATCTACGGTAAACGCGTCGCTTGCCCGTTGCACAACTGGCAGATCGACCTGGAGTCCGGTGAGGCCCTGGCGCCTGATGTCGGCTGCGCTCATCACCATCCGGCACGGGTGGAGAACGGTCGGGTCATGCTGGCTCTGCGGGAAGCAGGCTGATGAGCCGCCAGACGACCGCCTCGACCTGCTGTTATTGCGGGGTGGGCTGCGGCGTACTGATCGAGCATGACGGCGAGCAGATCCTCGGCGTCAGCGGCGACCCGACGCACCCGGCCAACTTCGGCAAGTTGTGCAGCAAAGGCTCGACCCTGCAMCTCACCGGCGACCTCGCGGCACGGGCGCTGTACCCGGAACTGCGCCTCGGCAAAGGTATGGCCCGCAGCCGTACCGATTGGGACACCGCCCTCGATCACGCCACCAGCGTTTTCGCCGACACCATCGCCGAGCACGGCCCGGACAGTGTGGCGTTCTATATCTCCGGGCAATTGCTGACGGAAGACTATTACGCCTTCAACAAGTTGGCCCGGGCGCTGGTTGGCACCARCAACATCGACAGTAATTCGCGACTCTGCATGTCGTCGGCGGTGGTCGGCTACAAGCGCAGCCTGGGCGCCGACGCCCCGCCGTGCAGCTATGAAGACCTTGAGCTGAGCGATTGCGTGATGATTGTCGGCAGCAACATGGCCTACGCCCATCCGGTGCTGTTTCGCCGACTGGAAGAAGCCAAATCCCGCCGACCACAGATGAAAGTCATCGTCATCGACCCTCGACGCACTGACACCTGTGATCTTGCCGACCTGCACCTGGCCATTCTGCCGGGCACCGATGTCGCGCTGTTCCACGGAATTTTGCACCTGCTGTTGTGGGAAGACTGGGTCGACCGTGAGTTCATCAAGGCGCACACCGAAGGCTTGGCCGAGCTGAAAAGCCTGGTACGCGATTACACCCCGCAAATGGTCGCGCAACTTTGCGGGATCAGCGTTGAACAGCTGCAGCAATGCGCCGAGTGGGTCGGCACCTCAAGCAGTTTTCTCTCGCTATGGTGCATGGGGCTGAACCAGTCCACTGTCGGCAGCGCAAAAAACAGTGCACTGATCAACCTGCACCTGGCCACCGGGCAAATCGGTCGGCCGGGCGCCGGCCCCTTCTCGCTTACCGGTCAGCCGAATGCCATGGGCGGGCGCGAAACCGGCAGTTTGTCGAACTTGCTGCCTGGCCATCGCGAAGCAGCCAATGCGCAACATCGCGCCGAAGTGGCGGCTTACTGGGGTGTCGAAAAACTACCTGACACCACCGGGCTAACCGCCATTGAACTGTTCGAACAGGTCCAGAGCGGCAAGATCAAAGCATTGTGGATCGCCTGCACCAACCCTGCGCAGTCGCTGCCGGATCAGCAAACCGTGCGCGCTGCATTGCGGGCTTGCCCATTCGTGGTGCTGCAAGAAGCCTTTCGTACCACCGAAACCGCACCCTTCGCTGACCTGCTGCTGCCAGCCGCCAGTTGGGGTGAGAAAGAAGGCACCGTGACCAACTCCGAACGGCGGATTTCCCACGTTCGCCGCGCCATAAGCGCACCGGGTGAAGCGCGCCCGGACTGGGCGATCACAGTGGATTTCGCACAACGCCTGGAGCGGCGCCTGCGTCCAGGACAGCCCAGCCTGTTTACTTTCGAACAACCGGCGCAGGTCTTCGATGAATACAAACAACTGACACGCGGACGCGATCTGGACCTCTGCGGGATCAGCCATGCGCTGCTCGATCGCCTCGGCCCGCAGCAATGGCCGTTCCCGGACGGCGCCTCGAGCGGAACGCCACGGCTTTACGCGGACGGGATTTTCCCTACCGAGAGCGGCCGTGCACAGTTTGTCGCCGATCCATATCGCGCGGCCAAAGAGCAGCGTGACGCACGCTTTCCGCTGACCCTGATCACCGGGCGCCTGCGCGATCAATGGCATGGCATGAGCCGCACCGGCACGGCTGCACAATTGTTCGGCCATGTCAGCGAAGCCCTGTTGAGCCTGCACCCTGATGAACTGCGTCGGTATCGGCTGCAGACCGGCGACCTGGTCAACCTCAAAAGCCGTCGAGGCAGCGTGATCGTCGCCGTTGGCAGTGATGACAGTGTGCGCCCGGGCCAGGCGTTTCTGCCGATGCACTGGGGAGACCGTTTCCTCAAGGGTGGCGTCAATACGCTCACGCAGCCGGCGTTCGATCCTCTGTCGAAACAACCTGAACTCAAGCACAGCGGCGTGCGAATCGAGCCAGTAAAACTGCCATGGCATTTGTTTGCACTGGTTGAGGGCGATGTTCAGCAGCATTTCGAGACCTTACGACCGCTATGTGAGGACTTTGCCTACGTCAGCCTCAGCCTGGCCGGCCGTGAACGCCCTGCGCTGCTGATACGCGCTGCCAGCGCCCAGGCGCCCGACCCACAATGGCTGCATGACATCGATCAACAACTGGGACTCAACGATGGCCCGGTCCTGGCTTACGACGATCCACGGCGTGCCATTGGCAAACGCGTACGCATCGAACAGGGCCGGATTACCGCCATTCGCCTGGCCGGTGAAACCCTTGCACAACACTGGCTGCAAAACCTCTGGCTGGAAGGCCGCGCCGACGAACAACTGCGGCGCTGGCTCTTGGCGCCGTTGAGCACGCCACCCGGCAGTGCGGGCTCATCCGTCAGTGCCACGAAAACTCTGTGCAATTGCAAGAACGTCAGCGAAAGCGCGGTGTGCGCCGGCATTCGCAGTGGCCTGGATTTGCAGGGTCTGAAACAACAACTCGGTTGCGGCACGCAATGCGGCTCCTGTGTCCCGGAAATCAAGCGTCTGTTGGCGGCCAGCGTGCAGCCCATCGCAATCACCTCGTGAGGAATAGAACATGAGCGCAAAAGTCTGGTTGGTGGGTGCAGGTCCGGGTGACCCTGAATTGCTGACCCTCAAAGCTGTACGGGCGCTGAACGAAGCCGATGTGGTGCTGATCGATGACCTGGTCAACGACGCGGTGCTGGTGCATTGCCCGCAGGCACGAATCATTGCGGTCGGCAAACGTGGTGGCTGTCGCTCTACCCCACAGGCGTTCATTCATCGCTTGATGCTGCGTTATGCCCGCCAAGGCAAGTGCGTGGTACGGCTCAAGGGTGGCGATCCGTGCATTTTCGGACGCGGCGGCGAAGAAGCGCAGTGGCTGCGCGAGCGCGAGATTGAAGTGGAGTTGGTCAATGGCATCACCGCAGGCCTGGCCGGCGCAACGCAATGCGATATTTCGCTGACCCTGCGCGGCGTCGCCCGCGGCGTAACCCTGGTCACCGCGCACACTCAGGACGACAGCGAGCTTAATTGGCGAGCCTTGGCCCAAAGTGGTACGACGCTGGTGATTTACATGGGCGTGGCGAAATTGAGCTCAATTGGCGAGCAATTGCTTGCCGGTGGGATGGCGGCAGATACGCCCGTGGCGATGATTGAAAATGCTTCACTGCCCCACCAGCGCGAATGCCGGAGCAACCTGACAGCGATGCAGGAAGATGCCCACAACTTCCAACTGAAAAGCCCGGCGATCCTGGTGATCGGTGCGGTGGCTGCCAGTGACAATGTTAAAAGATCGCAGCCTGCAACAGCTTCCAGAGAAGAGTTCTGGAACGCTAACCTCGCATAAGTGCCCTTGAAGGCTCGGACCGCGTTTGGACGATTCTTCCAAAAAGCTAAATCGCAGACAAAGAAAAGCCCGGCCTAAGCCGGGCTTTTCCGAACTACCAGGCTAATTACTTAGCGGTAGCTTCAACCTGCGCTTCTACGCGACGGTTTGCAGCGCGGCCAGCTTCAGTGCTGTTGTCAGCAATTGGGCGGGACTTGCCATAACCAACCGAGTGAACGCGGTTAGCTTCAACGCCATCTTTGACCAGGACTTGCTTAACAGCGTCAGCACGACGCTGGGACAGCTTCTGGTTGTAAGCGTCAGGACCGACGTTGTCGGTGTGACCTTCAACTACGGTGGTGGTGTTCGGGTACTGCTTCATGAAGTCAGCCAGGTTCTTCACGTCGCCGTAGCTGTTTGGCTTGACAACAGCCTTGTTGAAGTCGAATTTCACGTCCAGTTGAACGCGAACAACTTCAGCAACTGGAGCTTCTGCAACTG
>NZ_JBFTLU010000128.1:0-10115 GCF_056396605.1 Pseudomonas sp. 05T35 | reverse complement strand
GGATTGCAATACACCCTTGGTATAGGTATCGAGGGGGATATCGAGAATACCCGAGCGCTGGTTGAAGGCTGCTTGCCGGTAGTCCGCGTAGTTCAAGATGACCGCCGGCTTGAATGTTCCATCCACCTCGGCGCCCAAATGGTAGGTACCGGCGTTGAATTTTTCCGGGACGGGGATATCGACGGTGGCGTCCACGGGATAGCTCGGAAACGTGTTGCCCAGATCGAGTGACAGGGTATCGCCGGTAATTTGTGCCGAGA
Organism: Pseudomonas sp. 05T35; assembly: GCF_056396605.1. Lineage (NCBI taxonomy): Bacteria > Pseudomonadati > Pseudomonadota > Gammaproteobacteria > Pseudomonadales > Pseudomonadaceae > Pseudomonas > Pseudomonas sp. 05T35. Next base: position 9,855 of record NZ_JBFTLU010000128.1, on the reverse strand, counting down.
TCACGCCCAACTGGGCTTTTTTCGTATCCTGGAAGTTCGTTTGGAACATCGACACCAGCTGATCGGGCACCAGGCGCAGCCCGGCGGGGGCCGTGGGGTACTCATTGGCGAACCACAGCCCCAAGACCGCCGAGGTGCGGCTGTAGGCGGGGTTGAAGAATATCTCGTTAACGTTGTGCAAGCCCTCCCTGTACAGCTCCCGCACCTTCGCCATGACATCCGGGTTGTTGGAGCGGGTGTTGGGGTTCTTCGTGTAATCGTTGAATATACCGTTTTTGTCATAGCACGTTAGATAGACGGAAAACCGGAACATCAGGCCCTGCGCCCCTTGCTCCTCCATCTGCTGCTTCAGGCTGCTCAGCAGGGCGGAGTTGCCGGTCGCCCATTCCAGATTGTCCTTGGGGAAGCAGGTCTGCCAGGTGGTGCTGACGTTCATCAGGCCATTACCCAGGCCTGCCCAACTGAAGTTCAGGAAACGGTCCATCATCCGGTACTTGCGGTTGAGGGTCAGGCCGCAGTTCGAGTCCCCCAGCACCAATTTGTCGAAGTACAGCGCCGTGAACGTGTTTTGCCATGGGCTGATATCCACGAAGCGCGCCGGGGTTGGGGTATTGCTGCCCAGGGGGCTGCCGAGCAACTGGTATTGCTTGCCGACCAGCGGGTCCTGGCTGATGTAGTTATTGATCTTCAATTCGCCGCCGATGACGGTCGAAGTGGTTTTCCCGTAGTTCACCAAGCCGCAACCGTTGTCGCCAAACAGATCCCATTCGGCGGGCATGTACGGGTCATGGTTCGGATTGATATTGTTTGGCACCTGCTGTACGTAGGTCGGCATGTTAGCCATGTACTGCGTCGAGATGGTCCATGGCATCAGTCTGTCTGGGGCGTTGTCCTGGTCGACGCCGAAGTGCTTCACGAACGGCCAGTTGATGTCCATGTTCACTGCGTCATATAGCGGGAACATGTCGTTGTTGTTGGCCGTCGGCGGGTTCCAGAACATCTCGCCGTTGAGGTAGATGCGGGGAAAGTTCAGTACGCTCATGTCGTGCTCTCCTTAGCGTTTCCACTGGGCATGTTTCAGCGACCAGACAAAATCCAGTTTCTGATAACCGGTGAAGGCCGTGACCGGCAGCGGTGTGGTGGGGTAGGTAAGGCCGCCGCCGCTCGGTATGGCGAAATTGAAATAACCGTCCTGCTTCGAGTAGGCGGCGGTGCCGTGGCAGGCCAGGCAGGACGAATTGGCCTGGAAGGCCGATTCCAACTGCGAGTTCGCCAGGACCTGGGTCTTGGGTAGGAACTCCACGCCGATCAACTCGTATTTCGACAGCTTTGGGTTATTGGCCTGGAACTGCGTATTGACCGGTATGGCAGCCGATGTCGGCCCGGTGCTGTTTGTCATTGGCGCGGGCGGCTGGCCCTTGGTCACGGTGTACTTGGGGTTATTGACGTTTTCGAAGGTGGTCCAGACCCAGTCGGCGCTCAGTTTGTTGACCACATGCAAGCCGCTCAGCGCCGCGTAGCCAACCTTGTACCCGGTGCCTATCGAGTAATAGGCCTGGGCAACGTAGTAGCCGTCGGCTTCCAGCTTCTTCTTGTAAGCCATGTCCGCGCCGATCCACAGCCAGGCGGCTTTCAACTCCCAGGCCGTGGCCGGAAAGTTCAGATTGCTCGTCAGGGCATCCTGACCATTCATGTTGTAGACGTTTTTGCTGACGATGTAGTCGTAAGTGTCCTTGGACATCAGCAGTTGAAAGCGCACGACGTGGCCTTGCTGTGCGTCAGGCACGGCGGTGCCGCCCATTTCCAGGCTCAGCCCGTCGACCTGCTGGGTGGCTTTGAGGTTGTGCAGGACGCGGCTCGAGTCCAGCCCCAGGGCCTTGGCTTGCCTGAGCACTTCGCCCGGTAGCCTCGTGCGGCTTTCATACGTGCCGGGGGAGGCGCCATTGGCCAGGTAGACCTGGTCGGAAGGCTTGAACGACTCCCACTGGCGGTTGTAACCCTGGGCGTCGGGCTGGTTCAGGCAGACGAACCAGTTCCAGGCCATGGCCTCGGGACTCGTGTTGAACGCCGCACGGGTCTGATCGATGCTGGTTCCGAATTGCAGGAAGTTGCTGCAGTTGAAGTTGTTAGTGTCCTGTGCCTGAGCCAAACCGGCCAGGGCACTCAGAACTGTTATAGAAATGGCTCGCCGCATGGAAGCTCCTTGGCATTGGCCGGGTCGGTGTGTGAATGCCCCAGGAAGTGTTCCAGGAGCAGTTGCTTCACGGCCGTGGCCGCAAGACGCTGCGGCAACGGCAGATTGCAATTGGTGATGAGCAGCGGGCCGGTGTTCTCGCTGTCGGGCAGGCGGCCATGGCTGCCGCRGACCAGGCGGGTGTCCAGCGGAATCAGGTCCATGTAGTAGCGAAAACCGAGCTTTTTCTGCAGCAGGCGACGCGCCATTTTCAATTTCGGGAAACGAATGGCCGGGTCGATGAACAGTTCCAGCGGGTCGTAGCCGGGCTTGCGATGGATGTCCACGGTGCGGGCAAAGTCGGGTGCCTTGCGATCGTCGAACCAGTAGTAGTAATCGAACCAGTATCCCGGCGCAGCCACGGTCACCAGCTCGCCGCTGCGCGGATGATCCAGTTGCCAGTCCCTTTGTTCGGCTTTATCCAGCACTTGCTCGATGCCGGGCTGGCGCTGCAACAGCGCTTTGACACGCGGGATGTCGTGCGCCTGCTTCACGTAGACATGCGCGATCTGATGATCGGCCACGGCAAAGGCCGCGCTGGCGCCGGGGTCGAGCAACTCCCAGGTCAGCGACTGGCGCACCTGCAACAAGCCTTCCGAACGCAACAGTCGGTTGATCGATACGGACTGCTGCACCGCTTCGATCCCGTATTCGGACAACAGCATCACCGCCGCGCCTTGCTCCTGGGCAAAGGTCAGCAGGCGACCCACTTCACTGTCGATGGCCCGCACCTCGTCGGCAATCGACGGATGATCGGGGCCCAGTCGCTGCAGGCAGTAGTCGAGATGCGGCAGGTAAACCAATTGCAGATCGGGTCGATCGATCTGGAACTCGGTGATGGCGCAGTCGACGATCCAGCGGCTCGACGCGATGCCGGCCGCCGGGCCCCAGAAACCCGGAAACGGGAATTCGCCGATTTGCCGTTCGATACGCTCGTGCAACGAGGCCGGTGTCGAATACAGGCCGAACAGCTTGCGGCCATCGGCCGGGTAGTGCGGGCGTGGGGTGATGGCGGCGTCCACGTCCGCATACATGTTGTACCACCAGAACAACTGGCTGCAGCGAAACCCGGGGAGCTCACGTTTAAGCTGCTGCCAGACCTTTTCACCCTGGATCAGTGCGTTGGGTTGCAGCCAGAAACGCACTTCAGCCTGGTCGCGAAAATACCAGCCATTGCCCACGATGCCGTGCTCCGACGGCGACGCGCCGGTGAGGATCGAGGCCTGCACTGTAGAAGTGACCGCCGGAAACACTGGTTGCAGGCTGGCCATTTTTGCCGTTTTCAACAGGGCATTGATGTGCGGTGTCGCCGGCCCCAGCAGCGCCGGGGTCAGCGCGACCACGTTGATCAGCAGCAGCGGTTGACGCGGTTGATCAGAGGGCATCGGCGAGCGCCTCCCGCGTTTGGGGTTGCAGCAATTGCCGTTGCCGCAATTGCTCYTCGACCCAGCGCAGTTCCGCGGCGATTCCCTGCAGTTGGGCGTGCTCGGTGTCGGGCCGCAGTTGCGCGGGCAGCACGCCCCAGCTGTAGGTTTCCACTTCCAGCACAGGGCGGAAATCCCCATGGTCTGCGAGAAAGTCGAAGGTCTGCGACAGGGCGATCTGACTGCCGCTGAGTTCGGGCAGCAGCAAGTGTTCGCTGAATAGCGGAATGTGGAAATGAATCCGCAGTTCGGGGTATTGCCCCAGGTTGTTTGCGCAATCGTCGAGTGCGTCGGGAAGGTCGGCCCAGCCCGATAACCGCGCCTGCACATCGCGGGCTTTGACTTGATGCAGGTAGGTGGTTTCGGCGAAGTCGCTCAATGTGTTGAGTATGTGTTGGCGTCGGTTGTCGTCCTCAGGGGGCAGACGGCAAATCAGCGCGTTGGACAGTTGAATCTTGCCAACGGGCACCCGGGCCTGACGCAGCTTTTCCAGCGATTGATAGCAATGTTCGAAGACCACGGCCTGGTGGCAGACATCAAAACACAGCGCCAGATAGTCATGGTTCGGGTCGCTGGCTTGGTAGCGGTGGAAGAAGGCGATCGCCTGGTCGGTGTTTTCCAGCACGCAGTCCGGCTCCATCTCCAGGCAGAACACGATCTTCTTGCCCGTCTCCCGATGCAGCCTGGCCAGTGAAGCCGTGAGTTGGCGCAGCAGATGTTCGGCATGCTGCTGTCGCTGCGGGTTCCAGTTGGCGGCGTAGCCCAGCGGTACGGTGGAAATCACGCCTTGGGGGCAATCCGACGGCAGGGCGTGCGCCAGGATTCGGGCCAGATTCAGGCTGTACGCCAGCCGTTTCGGATCAGTCCAGTTGGGCAAATAGACGTCGGCTTTCACCGCGCCCTGATGAAATTGGCCATAGGGAAAGCCGTTAAGTGAAGTCAGCCGCAGCCCGCTGCGTTGCAGCAGGCTGAGGAAATCCGCCCGAGCTGACGCCTGCTGTAGTTCGGCCGCAGCGAGGGCGCTGATCCACAGCCCACTGTCTTGCTCGTTCAGGCCGCGCAGGGTGCGCACACCCTGGAAATGCCATTCGATGGATGACCGTAGCCCGGCCAGGTCACGGGTCGGGTGTACGTTGCTGCAATAGCCGACCTGCGTGGCAGCCCAACCCGTGCCGGCACTCATTTGATCACCGGTTCCTGGCCGCGCAGGGCGGAATTGTCCTGCCACTGCCGACGTTGGTCGATGGGCAGCGGAGTGCTGACCAGGGCTTTGTCCAGCTGTCCGCTTTGGGCAAAAAAGTCCACCGGGTTGTGGAACAGCACCTGTTCGACCTGGCCCTCGCTGAAGCCGGCAGCCAGCATCGCCTCGCCCGTTTTCGGCACTTTGAGCGGGTCACTGATCCCCCAGTCGGCGGCGCTATTGACCACCATTTTCTCGGTGCCGTACTCCTTCAACAGAGCGACCATGCGCTGTTCCGACATCTTGGTGTTGGGGTAGATCGAATGGCCGCGCCAGCAGTCGCTGTCCAGCACCAGCGGCAGGGTCAGTTCGTTGAGGTGGTCGATGATCACCAGGTGCTCGGCAATCCCGACTTCGCGAATCACCGCCAGGGTGCGTTTGGTGCCACCGATCTTGTCGCGGTGCGGGGTGTGCACCAGCACCGGCAAATTGAATTGTTTGGCCAGTTCCAGTTGAGCGGCGAGAAAACGGTCCTCCTCCGGAGTGATGTCGTCGTAGCCGATTTCGCCGACTGCGACGACACCGTCTTTCACCAGATAGCGCGGCAGAATCTCCAGCACTTCATTGGCCACCGACAGGTCATTGGCCTCCTTGGGGTTGAGGCCGATGGTGCAGAAGTGGTGGATGCCGAACATGCTCGCGCGAAAGCGCTCCCAGCCCAACAGGGTGTCGAAGTAATCGATGAAACTGCCGACACTGGTCCTGGCCTGGCCCTGCCAGAACGCCGGTTCGATCACCCCGGTGATGCCGGCGGCGGCCATGTTCTGGTAGTCATCGGTGGTACGGCTGACCATATGAATATGCGGGTCGAAGTACTTGAGCATGGTAAATCCTCGTCAAGGAAAAGGAGTCGTTGAGTGTCAGTTCAGTGAGGTGCCGGCCAGGTGCTCGTGCCACTCCGGCGGCAAGCGTTGCTGCTGATTCAGCCCGGCCAGGCGCTGGTGTTGCGCCGGGCTGAGCAGGTCGAAGGCGATCACTCGGGACAGCCCGGCAGACACCGTTCGTTCGGCAGCAAGCTGTTCGTCCAGCAGGTCGAGGGCCAACTGGTTGAGGGTGACGCTGTGTCGTTGCGTCAGGCCGATCAGGTGGCGTACGTCGAGCCCCATGCCCAGCGCCTTGAGCACCAATTGATGGAAGGCCCGTTCGCTGTAATGGCGCGATGGATAAAGGGTGTCCAGCGCGAGGGCGGCAAACACCTGGCTGTTACTGGTGCGCCCGGCTTGCAGTGCCAGTTCCACGCAGAGCCCACGGCTGTCGAGCCAGTCTAGGGCCTTCAGGGTGGCGATTTTTTCTTGGTCGTCGCCCCACAGAAACAGTTGGCGCAGCAAGGGCAGTTGCCCGGCGAGGGGTTGTCGCTCCAGCACTTGAGCCAGCAGCAACGCCCGCGCCAACTGGACGTTGCTCCAGCCGGGATTGAGGGGCAGTGGTTGCTCCTTGAGGTTGCGCTTGCACTGGCTGCTCAACAGCGCCGCGGTATTGGCGTCCGGGCGTTGGGCAAGCCGCTCCTGGGCCTGGCGCCACCACTGCAACTCGGCGTCATCGAGCTGTAGGGTGAGGGCCTGGTGTTGTTCGGCGAGGCAGTCGTGACGCATTTCGAGGGCCGCTGATGGCGGTGCAGTGACGTCCATGTTCATGTCGGTTTGATCCAGCGCTGGAAGTGTGGAAGCAGGAAAAACACCAGAACACATAACAGGCTGCCCAGTGGCTGGTTCGCTACGGCCAGCACCAGGGCATCGAACAGTGGCAGAGCCGCCAGGCCGGCGCCGATAAAGGCGCGGACCTGCCGATGCTGCGGGTGGGCCAAGTGGTGCCAGTAGTGCCAGCCCAGCCAGCCAAGCCAGAGCAGCAACACCGGCCAAAACCAGACGTTGTCGRCATAAATCGCCAGGGTCAGCGGGCTTAACATCAGGATCAGCGGGAGACGGCTGAGCAACTGGTTGCGGTGTTCCTGGCGGGCCAGGTAGGTCAGGCCGCTGATGTAGACACCCAGCAACATGGCGCACAGCCAGATCGGCTCCGGTGGCACCGCCAGGCTGGCCGCTGCCGTGAGGTAGAGGGCCGAGCGACAGGCGCCCATCAGCCAGACACTGTGGGCGTATTTCTTGTGCAGCAGGTTGTAGCCGAGGATGCAGCCCACCAGCAAGGCGGCGCTGCCCAGCAACCAGTATGGTTGGTCGATCAGCCGGCTCAGCCCCAACACCGAGGCCGCGGCCAGTGTCAGTAACAGCACAGTGGCCAGACGCACCTGTTGGCGGCTGACCAGGCCCAGGGTGATGGGGCGAGGGTTATGGTGTTGTTGATCCCAATCGGCGTCCACCAGGTCGTTCAACAACATGCCGGCCAGATACAGTAGCGACAGTGCGGCCAGCAGCAGGATCCACACCAGCGAAGACGGCGGCGTCAGGGCACCGGCGCTGCTGGCCAGCAAGGCCGCGGCCAGGGTGTTGGTCCATACCGTGGGCAGGTTGGACACCCGGCCCAAGGTCATCCAGGTCTTGAGGTTCGGTGATGTCTGGCTCATTGCGCGCAGCCCTCGCTGAGGGTGAGCGCCGGGCCGATTCGGGTGGACAGCCGTTGCAGCGCCTGCTCCATCCGCGCGGCATCGATTTCATGCAGGTCCACCGACTCGCCGATCCGGCTGAGCATGGGGATGGAGAGTTGCCCGCCCAGGTGCTGGCGGAATTCCTCCAGCCCGAGCAAAACCTGGGAGTGCCCCTGTGTATCTTTCAAGGACAGTTCCGGCGGGCACAGGTTGAAGCCGAGCTTGAGCAGCAGGTTCAGAACCCGTTCGGTATCGGTATCGCTCAACAGTCCCAAGGCATTGGCATAGAGTCCATCCAGGGCCATGCCCACCGCCACGGCTTCACCATGGCGCAGCCGATGCTGGCTGAGGTTTTCCAGTTTGTGCGCGGCCCAGTGCCCATAATCCAGTGGTCGTCCGTTACCGCGTTCGAAGGGATCGCCGGCACCGGTGATGTGCGCCAGGTGCAGTTCGGCGCAACGGCGGATCGCGTAGCGGCTGGCCGGGTGATCGAAGCAGGCGAGGGCGTCGGCCTGTTGTTCCATCCATTGGAAAAATGCCTGATCCTTGATCAGCGCCACTTTTACCGCTTCGGCCAGCCCGGCGATCTGGTCGCGGCGAGTCAGGCTGGTCAGCAGCTGGAAGTCGTTGATCACCGCGGTGGCGGGATAGAAGGCTCCCAGCAGGTTCTTCTGGCCGAAAGCATTGATGCCGTTTTTCACACCGATACCGGCGTCGTTCTGGGCCAGCACCGTGCTCGGGATGCGGATCAGGCGAATACCGCGGTGGAAGGTGGCGCAGGCGTAGCCCACCGCATCCAGCACCGCGCCGCCGCCCAGGGCCAGGACATAGCAATGCCGGTCCAGCCCATGTTGCAGCATGTCGGTGTACAGCTGCTGCAACACCTGTGAATCCTTGCTCAGTTCGCCGGCTGGCACCGCAATCGGCGCGGCCTGCAAATGCAGGTCCGCCGCATGGGCGGCAAAGTAGGCGTCGATCTGTTCCAGCAATTTCGGGGCGCTTTGCAGCAGTAGTTCATCGGCGAACACCAGCACTGTCACCGGGCCCCGGTGCTGTGGGGTGAGTCGTGCGGTGAGCTGGCGATGCAGACACGGATTGGACGGCTCGAACAGGTGATCGGTGAACACCACCGGGTAGTCGTAACGGACCTCGAAACGCCCGTGCAGGGATTGCTCGGCGTTTTGCTTGCGCAAGGTTTTGAACAGGCTGTACCCGGCGATAAACAGCCCGGGCAACACCATGCTGGCGAGGAGGGTCACCAGCAGTGCGTTCTGCTCGACGAGGTAGATGCCGATGGCGCTGTAGGCCAGTGCCAGGCCGGCATTGGCCAGAGTGGTGACCAGCACGAACGCGCGTAGCGGGTAACGTTGCATACCGGCGGCCACCACCGAAGTTTCCGCCAATACCGGCACGCCGCGCAGGCAGATCAACGACAGCGTGCCCAGCTTGTATGCCAGCTGTYCCGGCTGGCGCTGATGCAGGCCCAGGCGACCGGACAGCAGACGAAAATAGCCGGCCCCCAGCGCATAACCCAGCCCGGCACCCAGGCACAGGCCAATGAAAATCACCAGGTAACCGCCGAGACTGCCCAGCATGGCCACGGCCAGCAGCGCTACCATGCTCGAAGGGACTGGCAGCACCACGTCCAGCGCCAGCAGGGTGATCAGCAGCAGCGCCAGGTTGAGTTTCTGGGTGGGCGTCGAAGGCAGGAACAGGTTGAGAGGGGTCAGGAAGTCCTGGATCTGTTGTTCGAACAACAGGAAGCTGGCGATCACCAGGCCTGAGAAGCAAAACAATGACAGCCAAAAATGTTCGGCTGGCCCTCGTTGCGAGAATGCACGATACCATCGGCTGCGCTTCATCAAGCATCCCTCTTGATCGTTATGACTGATTTCCGTTTCAGCAATTAAAAGCAGCGTCTGGTTTGTTTTAGAAAAATAGACTCCCCCGCCTGAATGGCTGGTTTTTATGTGCGGTTGATTACGCTTGCAAAGATAATCATGAAGTTAGACGGCTGTGGTGTTTTTGCAAGCTTGCCTGATGGCAGAGTTTGAGGTGAGCTGCTGGAACAACGTGGTGCAGTCGATGGAGTGAGTGTCTTGATCAGGTTTTTGTTTAATGATTACAGTGGGTTGGATGGTTTTTATGGGGCGATGAAGACGCCATTGAGTGAGCGATATTCAATGAGGTTGCGTCAGTCATAAATAGTAAGTTAATGATGAGGTGGTCATGTGGCATTAATATTTGTTATGTGGATTATTGCTAACGGTTATATATTTTTTGGTAGTTGACTGAGTCGTTAGGTGGGCTGGTCTCTGAAAAACGGACGTCTAGCGGAAATGATTTTCTTTACTAAAAACTCGGGTGTATTTACAGGGGGGATTGCACATGCATAAGACCACTACAGGGAGATGAC
>NZ_JBFTLU010000127.1:0-11553 GCF_056396605.1 Pseudomonas sp. 05T35 | reverse complement strand
AGGCTGCGTTGCGTGTCCGCAGGACCGCCCTCGGGGGCTACTTCGTAGCCCAACGCAGCCTCGTGCCTCGGCAGCTGCTACGACGATTTGCTACGGCTATTCGTCCAGAATTTGCAGGTGGAGCGCACGGGACTGGTACACTGCGCGACATTTTGTTTTGCAGGCCAGTCCCGTGACCACCATCGCCACCGCTTTTAATACTTTGCCGCTGTCCGCCGCCATGCTGGCTAACCTCGACTCCCTCGGTTATGCCCAGATGACGCCGATCCAGGCGCAAAGCTTGCCGGTGATCCTCAAGGGGATGGACCTGATCGCSCAGGCCAAGACCGGCAGCGGCAARACCGCCGCTTTTGGTATCGGCCTGCTGAACCCGATCAATCCGCGCTTCTTCGGCTGCCAGGCACTGGTGATCTGCCCAACCCGCGAGCTGGCTGACCAGGTTGCCAAGGAAGTCCGTCGCCTGGCCCGCGCCGAAGACAACATCAAGGTCCTGACCCTGTGTGGCGGCGTGTCGTTCGGTCCGCAGATCGGCTCGCTGGAGCACGGCGCGCACATCATCGTCGGCACTCCGGGGCGTATCCAGCAGCACCTGCGCAAGGGTTCGCTGGTGCTCCACGGCCTGAACACGCTGATCCTCGACGAAGCCGATCGCATGCTCGACATGGGKTTCTACGATTCCATCGAAGAAATCATCGCCCAGTGCCCTGAGCGTCGCCAGACCCTGCTGTTCTCCGCCACCTATCCGGTGGGCATCAAGCAGTTGGCGTCGAAGTTCATGCGCAACCCGCAGCAGGTGAAAGCCGAGGCGTTCCACGACGACACGCAGATCGAACAGCGTTTCTTCGAGATTTCGCCGGAAGAGCGCATGGACGCCGTGGTCAAGGTCCTCGCCCATTACCGCCCGCAGTCCACCGTCGCTTTCTGCTTCACCAAGCAGCAAGTGCAGGAAACCGTCGACCACCGTGCATCGGCGCTGGCCGTAAAGACAAGGTTCGCCCGGGCGACATCCTTGGCGCACTGACTGGTGATGCCGGTGTTCCTGGCGCCCAGGTCGGCAAGATCGCGATCTTCGACTACCAGGCCTATGTCGCCGTGGAGCGCGGGATCGCCAAGCAAGCCTTGCAGCGCCTGAACGACGGCAAGATCAAAGGCCGCTCGCTGCGCGTACGGATTTTGTAAGAACAGCGCACTTCCCTGTGGGAGCGAGCCTGCTCGCGATGAGGCCAGCACATTCAACATCTATGTTGACTGTCAGACCGTTATCGTCGGAACGCCGCCCGGAGCCGGCTCGCTCCCACGGTTTGTTTTGTGGTGATACGTTAAGAGGACACCGTTTTGCGCCCTCGATCCAGCAGATCGAAAAAATCGAAAACGGCTACCTGCTGGAAACCACGTTGGGCCAGTTGACCTGCGAATCGCTGGTGATCGCCACCGGCGGCCTGTCGATTCCAACCCTGGGCGCTACCGGTTTCGGCTATCAAGTGGCCAAGCAGTTCGGTCACCAGTTGCTGCCAACTCGCGCCGGCCTGGTGCCGTTCACCATCACCGACCAACTAAAAGAGCTGTGCACCGAGCTCTCCGGTACGTCGGTGGATTGTCTGGTGAGCTGCAACGATCAGAGCTTTCGCGAAAACATCCTGTTCACTCACCGCGGCCTCAGCGGCCCGGCGATTTTGCAGATTTCCTCGTTCTGGCAATCCGGTGACGCCGTCGAAATCAATTTGATGCCCGACCACGACGTGCCGAGCTGGCTGCAACAGCAGCAAGCCGAGCGCCCGAACAGCGAACTGAAAACCCTGCTCGGCGAAATCTTCACCAAGAAGATGGCCAATCTGCTGGCCGACAACTGGTTCGTCTCTAAGCCGATGAAGCAGTACACCCACGCCGAGCTGGCCGATATCGCCACCAAACTGGCGAACTGGACACTGGTCCCGGCCGGTACCGAAGGCTATCGCACGGCCGAAGTCACGCTCGGTGGCGTCGACACCCATGAAGTCTCGTCCAAAACCATGGAATCGCTGAAAAGCCCCGGCCTGTACTTCATCGGCGAAGTGCTGGACGTCACCGGGCACCTGGGCGGTTTCAACTTCCAATGGGCCTGGGCCTCGGGTTATGCGGCGGCGCAGTACGTCTGATCCAACGTCGTACACAAAACAAAATGTGGGAGCGAGCCGGCTCCGGGCGGCGTTCCGACGATAGCGGTCTGACAGTCAACATGGATGTTGAATGTGCTGGCCTCATCGCGAGCAGGCTCGCTCCCACTTTGTTATGTGTTGATCCATAAGGAACAGTTTTTGCTGTCAGATGTGATCGGCGCCATTGCATCGTCGTCATTACTGGCTCAATTTAGCTGCATTGCCCCGGAAGGCCTCCGCACTTCATGCCATCAACCTCGTTTCGTCAGACTCTGCGTCGCCTTTGGGCGCTGGATAAATTCAGCTACAGCGTACGGGTGTTCATCGCCCTGACCGGCACCATGGCGCTGTGTTGGTATCAAAATGAAATGGGCCTGCTGATCCCGCTGTTCCTGGGGATTATCGCCAGCGCCCTGGCCGAAACCGACGACAGTTGGCAAGGCCGTCTCAACGCGCTGGCCGTGACGCTGGTGTGCTTCAGCGTTGCCGCGTTTTCGGTCGAGCTGCTATTCCCCTACCCATACATCTTCGTGGTCGCCCTGGCATTGGCCAGTTTCAGCTTGACCATGCTCGGCGCCTTGGGCGAACGCTATGGCGCGATTGCCTCGGCAACGCTGATTCTGTCGGTGTACACCATGATCGGTGTGGACCAGCGCGGCGGCGCGGTCACCGATTTCTGGCATGAACCGGTGTTGCTGGTGGCCGGTGCCGCCTGGTATGGCTTGCTCTCGGTGCTGTGGCAGGCGCTGTTTTCCAACCAGCCGGTGCAGCAGAGCCTGGCCCGGTTGTTTCGCGAGCTGGGGTTTTACCTGAAGCTCAAATCGTCGCTGTTCGAGCCGATCCGCCAGATGGACGTCGAAGCCCGGCGGCTGGAACTGGCGCAGCAGAATGGCCGAGTGGTCGCGGCGCTCAACGCCGCCAAGGAAATCATCCTGCACCGGGTCGGCAATGGTCGGCCGGGCTCGAAAGTCAGTCGTTACCTGAAGCTGTATTTCCTCGCCCAGGACATCCACGAACGCGCCAGCTCTTCGCACTATCCGTACAACGCCCTGGCCGAAGCCTTTTTCCACAGCGACGTACTATTCCGCTGCCAACGCCTGCTGCGCCAGCAAGGCAAAGCCTGCCGGGCATTGGCCGAGTCGATCCAGATGCGCCAGCCGTTCATCTACGACGACAGCTTTGCCGAAGCCCTGAGCGACCTCCACGCTTCCCTCGAACACCTGCGCATCCAGAGCAACCCGGCCTGGCGCGGTTTGCTGCGCTCATTGCGCGCACTGGCAGCCAACCTCAGCACCCTGGATCGTTTGCTCAGCGACGCGAGTAACCCCGACGCCCTGGCCGACGCCACCGACAGCAGCCTGCTCGACCGTTCACCGCGTAACCTCAAGGACGTCTGGACGCGCCTGCGCACACAGCTGACGCCGACCTCGCTGCTGTTCCGGCATGCCCTGCGTCTGCCTCTGGCCCTGACCGTCGGCTATGGCATGGTGCATTTGATCCACCCCTCGCAGGGCTATTGGATCATCCTCACCACGCTGTTTGTCTGCCAACCGAACTACGGCGCCACTCGGCGCAAACTCGGTCAGCGGATCCTCGGCACCGCGATCGGCCTGACCCTGGCCTGGGCGTTGTTCGATCTGTTCCCCAACCCACTGGTGCAGTCGAGTTTCGCGATTGCCGCCGGCGTGGTGTTCTTTATCAACCGCACCACCCGCTACACGCTGGCGACGGCGGCAATCACCCTGATGGTGCTGTTCTGCTTCAACCAGGTCGGCGACGGCTACGGGCTGTTCCTGCCAAGGTTGCTCGACACCTTGCTCGGCGGCCTGATTGCGGGGCTCGCGGTGCTGCTGTTCCTGCCGGACTGGCAGGGCCGCAGGCTGAACAAAGTGCTGGCCAACACCCTCACCTGCAACAGCATTTACCTGCGCCAGATCATGCAGCAATACGCTGTCGGCAAACGTKATGACCTGGCCTATCGGCTGGCTCGACGCAATGCCCACAACGCCGATGCGGCGCTGTCGACTACCTTGGCCAACATGCTCATGGAGCCGGGGCATTTCCGTAAGGAGGCTGACGTCGGTTTCCGTTTCCTGGTGCTTTCCCACACCTTGCTCAGCTACCTATCGGGCCTCGGTGCGCACCGTGAAATCCAGCTACCCGCTGACGTTCGTGAACAGCTGATCAGCGGTGCGGGTGTCAGTCTGGCGACCAGCATCGACGAAATCGCCCAAGGGCTGGCGAGCAAATCGCCGATTGCGATTCAGAGCGACGAAGAAGAAGCCCTGGCCGCCGGACTTGAACAAATGCCTGACGAGATCGACGAAGGTCAGCGTCTGGTGCAAACCCAACTGGGGTTGATCTGCCGACAACTGGGACCGTTGCGCACGCTGGCGGCGCATTTGATCAAGGATACGAGCGAGGATTGAGATCTGTGGTGACCGGGCGGGCCTCTTCGCGAGCAAGCCCGCTCCCACAGGGGATTTGTTGTGTACACGAGATCTACACCTGACACAGATCTACTGTGGGAGCGGGCTTGCTCGCGAAGAGGCCCGCACAGTCACCGTGACTTTCCGAGACGTTACATCCCATGCTGCCTGAGCAATCGCTCGTAGCTGCCATCCACCTTCATCGCTGCAATCTCGCGATCGAATCCGGCAACAATCTGTTCATGGTCGGGATTCTTCAGGCTGACCAGAATATGCAGGCTGTTCTCACTCAAAGGATTGGGCAGGAACTCCACGGCATTGCGCACCTTGGGTGATTCGCGTGCCAGGTAATAACGGGCGACGTATTCGTCTTCCAGGGYCAGCTTCACCCGGTCAGCGGCGAGCRTGCGCACGGCCATGGGGAAGCTGTGCACCTGCACTTTCTGCAAGGCGGCGTCACCGTCAAACGCGGGTGAATAGGCGTAGCCACGCACCACCGCAACCGGATAGGTGTGCAGTTGCTGCAAGTTGTTGTATTCGATCGGTGTGTCTTTGCGCTTGAGGAAGCGTACCCGGTTGAGCAGATACTCGCTGGAAAACTGCCCGATGTGGGTGCGCTCTTCGTTGAACCAGGCGTTGACCAGCACGTCGTAACGCCCTTCGCCCACCCCCAGCAAGGCTCTGGCCCAAGGCACCTGCTCGAAATCACTGGCATAACCCGCCCGCGCCAGCGCGGTGCTGACAATGTCAGTCGCCACCCCGCCATTGACCAGCGTGGCATCGGTAAACGGTGGCCAGGCATCAGCCACCAGCCGCAGTTTTTCTGCTGCGGCGGTCTGGCTCAGCAACAGCAATCCAATCAAAGCAACAGCTCGATGCAATCGCGGCATGCTAAAAAATCCTTAGCGGGCGGGCAGCCCAGCGTGTTTTTAGCCAAAACTCGAAGGCCGGTGTGCCGAATCGCGGCCACAACCCAGGCCCTAACAGTAGCTCATTGAAGTCACAACAAACCGCTAAAAATCAGATTACACAAAGAAGACAACGTCGCGAGAAATGAATGATGGCATTTTGGCCTTTGTCACAGTTTTTTATGCCACAAGACATCCCGCTGCGGGACGCTTAGTATCGGAGCGACGTTGTTCAAGGAATGTGAAGATGACAATCGATTGGGTCTGCAAACACCACAGCGATCTGGGCAAAGAGCAGTTGTACGCCATTCTGCAGTTGCGCACGCAAGTGTTCGTCGTTGAGCAGAAATGCGCCTATCAGGAAGTCGATGGACTGGACCTGGACGGTGACACCTGCCACTTGATGGCCTGGGATGGCGAYCAGCTGGTGGCCTACCTGCGTTTGCTCGACCCGATTTCACAGGGTGGCGACGTGGTGATCGGTCGGGTAGTGATCGCCCCTCTTGCTCGGGGCCAGGGCCTGGGTCATGAGTTGATGGCGCAGGGGCTCAAGCAGGCTGAGAAATACTGGCCTGAAGTGCCGATCTATCTGTCGGCCCAGGCGCATTTGCAGGGGTATTACGGGAGGTACGGGTTTGTCGTGGTGGGCGAGGAATACCTGGAGGATGACATTCCGCATATCGGGATGCGCCGTTCTTGAGGGCCTCTTCGCGAGCAGGCTCGCTCCCACACTGATCTATGACACGACGAAGGTCCCCTGTGGGAGCGAGCCTGCTCGCGAAGGCGTCAGTTGCGACGCCGCAAAAGCTCAGGGGTATTCCAGCACCGTTTTGATCTGCTGAAGATTGCGCTCGATCCAGCTTGGATCAATCGCCCCCCACTCCCGAATCCTGTACCGCCCGGCATGATTACGCGCGCCCTCTTCCTGCTCGAACTCRCACACAATATCCAGATCGGCCAACGCGGCAATGGTGTCCTGGGCTGTACGCCGCGGCATGCCGGTGACGTCGGTGAGTGCCGGGACATTGCTGGCCAGACCGCGGTCGATCAGGTACGCCACGTACAGCCGGCGGTAGAAGCTGCTTTTGGTCTTGCTGACATCCATTCCCACACTCCCGATTCCGATAATTACTGCATATCCCGCCACGTCAGGTACACCCGCAAGTCGAACTCCAGCTGGTGATAGCCCGGCAGCATGTGCTCGCACAGCTTGTAGAACGCTTTGTTGTGATCGGACTCTTTGAAGTGCGCGAGCTCATGCACCACGATCATTTTCAGAAACTGCGGCGCAGCGTCCTTGAATAACGAGGCGATGCGAATTTCTTTCTTGGCCTTGAGCTTGCCGCCCTGCACGCGCGAGATCGCCGTGTGTAAGCCAAGGGCGCGATGGGTCAGGTCGAGGCGGTTGTCGAACAGCACTTTGTCGATAGCCGGCGCATTGCGCAGGAATTCCTGCTTCAACTCCAGTGCGTAGCTATACAGCGCCTTGTCACTCTGCACCGCGTGCTTGTCCGGGTAACGCTGGCTCAGGTAGTCGCCCAGTCGATCCTGATCGATCAACTGGCGCACTTGGTCTTGCAAGGCAGCGGGATAAGCCTGGAGGTACTTCAGCGCGGTCATGGGTCAACAACAGAGTGACGAAAGACCGCCAGTGTAGCGAATTCAGGCGGTCAGCGCGCTCCAGTCAAACGGCTGCGCAAAGCCACCTGCATCCTCGGCCATCAGCGGCCTGGCCACCAGGAAACCTTGCACAAACTGGCAACCGTTGGCCTCGAGCCATCGATACTGTGCAACGGTCTCCACGCCTTCGGCGATCACCAACATCCCGAATTCCCTGCACAACTCGATGACACTGCGCACCAGCGCTGCATCCCGAGGCGAATCGGGTATCCGGGCAATCAGGTGCCGATCGAGCTTGAGCGTGTCCAACTGCAGATCGCGTAAATGCGCCAACGAGCATGGCCCCGAACCAAAGTCATCCAGCGCCACGCGCACCCCAAGGTGACGCAACAGGCGCAGCTGTTTGCGTGACTCATCAACGTTCTGGATCAAGGCGTCTTCGGTGATTTCAACTTCCAGCTGAGACGGCTGCAACTCATGACGCTCCAGCACCTGACGCAACTCGGTGACCAGATTCGGCATGCCGAACTGGGTGCTGCTCAAGCTCACACCGAGCACCAGATCCTCGGCAAACAGGTTTTCCCAGGCCTTTCGCTGCCTGGCACCGCGGTGGTAAATCCAGCTGCCGAGACGGCTAATCAGCCGTGCCTCTTCCAGCAGCGGTAAAAACAACCCTGGAGGTACATCGCCGACACTCGGATGCTGCCAGCGCAGCAACGCTTCAAACCCGCGTACGCGACCGTCGGCAATCGCCACCTGGGGTTGATACACCAGGTTGAAATCCTGATTTTCGATGGCCGTGCGCACGCTTTCTTCGAGCATCAGCCGCGAGCGCGCGCGACCGTTCATTTCATGGTCGTAGAAGCGATATTGCTGGCGCCCGGCACGCTTGGCCTCGTACATCGCGATGTCTGAGGCGCGCAACAAACCGTCAAGGTTGGAACCGCAATCGGGATAGGTCGCAATGCCGATGCTCGCACCAAGYACCACATCCAGTCCTTCAATTTGCTGACAGATCGAGATTCGCTCGATGAGCTTCTCGGCAATCTTCGCCGCTTGCTCAGGAAACTCCAGATCGAGCAACGCCGTGAACTCATCACCGCCCATGCGCGCCAGAATATCGAACGGCCGAAGACAGGCCTTCAACTGCTCGGACACCCAACGCAGCACCCGGTCACCGGCATCGTGGCCCAGGGAATCGTTGACCCGTTTGAAGCCATCCAGGTCCAGGTACAACAACACCCACGCGCTGTCGGAACGCTCACCGCGCAATAGCAGGTTTTCCGCAGTCTGGTAGAAGCCACGGCGATTGAGCAGCCCGGTCAGCGGGTCTGTGACAGCCTGAAACTCCAGCTGTTGATGCAGATGGCGCACCACCGACATGTCGAGCACGGTCACCACCATGGCCCGCTGTTCGGACGGCAATGGCGCGCAGGACAGCGCCACCGGCACTTGCTGACCCGGCGCGGTGCGCAGGATTGCATCGTGCACGCGCCAGGTCTCACCCCGTTGATAACCGGCATAAATGTCAGAATCAGCCCACACCGGCACGTGCGGTTTTTGCAGGAAGTCCACGAACTCCGCGCCTTGCAATTCGGTGACCGTCGCATTGAGCAAGCGGGACATGGCCGGGTTGGCGAAGCGGATCAGGCCGTCATCGCCCACCACCAGAATCCCTTCGGCGGCGTTATCCAGCACCGAGGCATTGAAGGCGCGTGCGGCTTCCAGATCCTGGCTCAAGCGCTGCAAGGCCCGGCGATTGCGCTGGTGTTCTAGCAGGGCCTGGACTTTGGGTTTGAGGATTTGCGGGTCAAACGGTTTGAACAGGTAATCCACCGCGCCACTGGCATAACCCTTGATCACCGCATCCTGGGACTGTTCGTTGGCGGTCAGGAAAATGATCGGGGTCAAACGGGTACGCTGGCTGCCGCGCATCAAACGCGCCACTTCAAAACCGTCCATCCCTGGCATCTGCACATCGAGCAGCACCAGGTCGACTTCATGTTCGAGTAACAGGCTCAAGGCTTCAAAGCCGGAAGCCGCGGTCATCACCTGCCAGTCCTGGCGCTGTAACAACGCACGCATACTGATCAGGTTTTCAGGGTAATCATCCACGATTAGAAGAACTGAGCTGCCTTCAACTGGCTTGGGTTGCGCGCATTCCATGCTGCTTCTCTTGTAGTGACGTCAGGCCGGTACCGTCGAAAAAACCGGACAACTCCACTCTAGACCGGGATCTGCGAAAGCAGTAGGTGTCATCACGCCATCACCGATGGCAAAGCCCCAGACTCCGACTAACGGTAAGCGCCAGAGACTGCGAGACCGGAAAAGGTGGCCATTCGACAGAGCATTGACGCCAGTTATCCGCCGGACGGGCATTAACAAGCATCCCTTCTACGCTTATAAAGACTGCCCTCTAACGCGCGGGCTAGAGCTTCTGGTACGCGCGTTCAGCTAGAATTCGCGGATGCTTTGACCATGATCGATCTCGCAACCTGGAACCTCAGTGTTCCTGTCGGCAGCCCCCCGTACACCGTTGATACCGCCAAACTGGTGGACGGTTTCAAGGATCAATACTTCAATTCCGACACCGGTACGCTGTTCTTCTGGGCACCGGTGACCGGCTCCCGCACGGAAAACGCAATTTACCCGCGCACCGAACTGCGCGAAACCTACAGCAACGGCACCTTGCGCAACTGGCTCTACCCCGAGGCCGATAACTTGCTGCACGCGACCCTCGCGGTGAACCAGGTGCCGAGTTCGGGCAAGATCGTCATCGGCCAGATCCACGCCTTCAACAGCCAAAAACCCTTGGTGAAAGTCGAGTACCAGTACAAGACCAGCACCTCGACCGGCAACATCGTCGCCAAGGTACGCATGCACCCGGACGACGATGTTGCTCGGGTGATCACCGTCGCCACGGGAGTGAAGCTGGACCAGAGTTTTTCCTACCTGATCCACCTCAGCCCCGGCGGCGCCCTGGGCATCAGCGCCGCGGGCTACTCATGGGACACCCAGATCAGCGCCACCTGGCGCGACAAACCGCTGTACTTCAAGGCCGGGGTGTACGTGCAGGACAACACCGGATACACCAGCGAGGGTGGGAAAGTGACGTTCAGCAAGCTGAATATTGATCACAACCCGAGCTGACAACTTGATCTCAACCCTTGAGGACGACTCGCTCCCCCGTAGCAGCTGTCGAGGCTGCGTTCGGCTGCGGAGCAGTCGTAAAACCTGACGCCGGGTTTCTTCAGGCAAACCGCATTTGCCGGATTACGACCGCCTTGCGGCCGAACGCAGCCTCGCAGGCTCGACAGCTGCTACGGGCATGGGAACGATCTGAGCGTCCGCAAATCCCGTAGGATTGCTCCCACTGTGGCGAGGGAGCTTGCTCCCGCTGGGTTGCGAAGCAGCCCCAAACCCTGCCACCGCATTTCCTCAGACACACCGCACCGCCCGGTTTACGACGGCTACGCCGCCGAGCGGGAGCAAGCTCCCTCGCCACAAAGGTCGCAGCACCGTCCTACACCCCGGTTGCAGCCGCCAACATCGACACCTAAAGTTCTCCCGTGGCTGACATCAATCGGCTACGGGGTTTCGCAGCCCTGAGGTACAAGTAGTAACCTAGCACCATACAAAGCCTAACGACGGTCGCATCAGCGCCCGGAGTCCGTTTTATGGTGGCTGTGTGTGGGAGACCTTCGAGTCTGCCGGGTTTCCTTGTACCTCGGTCTGCGAACCCGCACATAGCTACCACCCAATTCGTTTCGCAGCGAACGGCTGTAGCTCTTCTTTTAAGTACAAGGAAGATTTACTCATGACCATGAACCACCCGCCCCGCCGCTTCACCCCCTTCACCCAAATCGCCACCGACTACCCCGTCCTGCTCATCGACAGCCACGCCCCGCTACGCGAACTCCACGCCTGCGTCAGCGAACGCCTGCACGCAGTCCTCAGCTACCTGACCCTCATGGCCTGCACCAGCCTGCCCGACTACGCCGAGCGCGACATCAACACCGTCACCAACGTGGCGCGCTTGATGGTTCAGGACATTACCGATGTGTTCGGAGTGATCGAGCAGCGAGGGTTTGACGCGCCAGCGAATCGCTGAGCATTCGGCGCACACGAAAAAAGGGAGCAGTTTGAATAAACCTGCTCCCTTTTCACTTAATAAAACCCGCCCCGCCGCTTTTTTACTGACGCCGAAGAAAAAAACACGTCAGCACATCTGAGAAATCTTTACAAACAAGAAACATTTATTACAGAATGAGTCCTTATGATGGCGAATATAATGTCTGTCCTATAGGTATTTTTCACATCCAAATACCCGCACCACCTCAGGGGAACTGAGTTCCATGAACACTCGAGTCATCCGCAAAAAAGCAGTCTCGGCAATCACTATTCTCGCTATTGCTGCCATTATTTATTGCTTTCCGGTAGCCGCTCTTTGGTTTGTTATTG
>NZ_JBFTLU010000126.1:0-10312 GCF_056396605.1 Pseudomonas sp. 05T35 | reverse complement strand
GCTGAGTGGTGGTGAAAAAATGATTACCGGTCATTTCGATCAGTTCGAATTCACGGCGAGTGAACTCGCGCCAATTGACCATGCTTTCAAGAGGGGCCAGCGGATCGTCGCTGCCGTAGAAGGCAGTCATCGGTATGTGCAGGCTGCGACTGGAAGGGTCGGCCCAGGACTCGAGCAGTTTCAGATCACTGTGTATCAGCGCTTCAAAGGCGGCGAGTTGATCGCTGGCAGTTGCATCGAGAAGTGTGCCCGGGTTGGAGGGTGCATAACCGTGCCGGATGTTCGGCAGGCTGTGCAGTGGCGCAGAAGCGGGTCGGGTATCCGGGCTGCGGCAACCGGAAATGAACAAGTGACGGGTTTGCCCTGGGCAGTGGGTTTCGCTCAACTTGGCCAGTTCGTAGGCCAGAATTGCGCCCAGGCCATGGCCAAACAGCGCATGGGGTTCAGACAAGTAAGGTTGTAGCGCCGCAAAGGCGTCGACCAGCAGCGGTGGCCATTGTTCGTAGTGTGTCCGATTCTGCGGATTGTCATGGCCAGGAAGCCTGAACGCGAGTAGTTCAATGTGCTCGCTCAGCGCTTGAGTCCAACTGCGGAACTGCTCGGGGTCGGCACCGGCCTCGCCGAAGCAGATCAGCCTGACGTCCGTCGTCTGGCTGGCGCTGATCACGGTCAGCCATGGAGTGTTCCGGGTGTGCACGGTTTTTCTTGTACGATTCACGTCGATGATTTCTTGCCCTGAGGTTCAAGGCTGTTCAGGTAACGCGTGATGACCTCGACACCCCGGTTGAGGTGGTTCTGAAGCTTTGTTACGGTTAGCGCGATGTCCCGGGCTTGTGCAGCACGCAGCAGGTCACGGTGATCTTCCTGGGACAGCTTGCCGAGCCCCATGGCTTCAAGGTTGAAGCGCAGAAAGCGTTCCTCTTCCCACAGACCGCCTTCCACCAGGCTGAGGAGCCTGCGGTTGGGCGCCTTGCGGTACAGCGTCATGTGGAACAAACGGTTAAGCCTGCCGATCTCGGCATAATCGGTCTGTGTTTCGAGGTCGTTGATATAACGCTCGGCCTCGGCAAAATCTTCGTCGTCGAGCAGCGGGATCGACAGGCGCAGGGCCTCGGACTCCAGCAGGATACGCAGGGCATAGGTTTCGGCGGCGTCACCTTCGACCAATGGCGCGACAACCGCGCCTTTGTGTGCGACAACATGCAGCAGTGATTGCGCCTCGAGCTGGCGCAAGGCTTCGCGCACCGGCATGCGACTGACGCCGAACAGGTCGGCCAGGTCTTGCTGGCGCAGCGCGGTGCCGCAAGGCAAACGGCCGTCGAGAATCGCCGAGCGCAGGGTTTCTTCGATCACCGATCGCGCAAGGTGAGCAGGGATTGGGCCGCTGACCGGGATAGTACTTAAAGGGTTGGGCTTCTGTGTCACGACAACGCACCCTGATTAAAATGAAAAATATTGGATCCAATGCACACTAGTGACTGCCTTGCTGGTTGTCAAACCGGCAAAACAAATCAGTTTCCGTTAGTTTTATGCCACTGGCATTGCCACCGAACAGAGCATCACTGGCTACGTTTTTTTCAACTGCTTCCGCTTTCCCCAAGTCTAGCGTGCTCGCGGTGATTGCACCGTGCCATTGTCTTTTATCGATCAAGGCTTCACCATCCATCGATTTCCAACCGCCCTTTGGACTCACTGCATTGCTGGCACGTTTCGCTTTCCCTCGGCCCCTGCGCTGGTTGTGTTCAGCACTGCTGATTGCCGGCGTCTTGCTGGGCGGTCTGCATGCCGATTGGGATTTTTCGCTGATCAGTCGCCGGGCCGAAACATTGTACGGGCCGTTGGGTGAAGGCAAGCAACGAATCGATGCCTGGCAGCACCTGCTGGCGACACAGAAGCAAACCTCTGAGCTGGAACAGCTCAACGTGATCAACCTGTTCTTCAACAAGCAGATGCATTACGTGGAAGACATCGACCTGTGGCACGTCGAGGACTACTGGGCGACACCGATCGAAGCCTTGTGGAAAGGCGCTGGCGATTGTGAGGACTACGCGATCGCCAAGTATTTCAGCCTGCGCCATCTTGGAGTTTCCAGTGACAAGTTGCGCATCACATACGTCAAGGCCCTGCGCCAGAATCGCGCGCACATGGTCTTGACCTACTATTCAAGCCCTGACGCTATGCCGCTGGTGCTCGACAGCCTGATGGATGCGATCCAGCCGGCCAGCCAGCGCACCGATTTGTTGCCGGTCTACTCCTTCAATGCCGAAGGGCTTTGGTTACCGGGCGCCAAGGGCAACAAAAAAGTCGGTGACACCAAGCGTCTGTCCCGTTGGCAGGATGTGTTGAAGAAAATGCAGGCCGAAGGATTTCCGGTCGAGACGACTCACTAGGAGCACGCGCTTAGATGTCTTTGTTCAAACAACTGTTGATCGCTATCTGTCTGTTCCTGGTCGTCGCTTTCAGTGGCAGCTTCATGGTCGGCCTGGAGAGTTCGCGGACCCAGTACGTCAATCAGTTGCGCTCCCACGCACAGGACGCTGCGACCGCGCTGGCGCTTTCGCTGACGCCGAACATCGACGACCCGGCGATGGTCGAGCTGATGGTCAGCTCGATCTTCGACAGCGGTTATTACGCGAGTATTCGCGTGGTCGACCTCAAAACCGACAAGGCCATCGTCGAGCGCAGTGGCATTCCGGAAGTTACCAGCGTGCCCGGCTGGTTCGTCAAATTGATCGCTCTGGAGCCTGCTGGCGGTGATGCACTGGTCAGCCGTGGCTGGGAGCAGGCGGCCAGGGTCGAGGTGATCAGCCACCCGATGTTCGCCGTGGCCAAGCTCTGGCAGAGCGCCCTGGGCAGTCTGGGCTGGTTGCTGATCTGCGGCGCATTAAGCGCAGTACTCGGCGCACTGTTGCTGCGTCGACAATTGAAACCGCTGGATTACATGGTCAAGCAATCCCACGCCATCGCCCGCCGCGAATTTCTCAGCCTGCCCGAGCTGCCGCGTACCCCGGAACTGCGGCGCGTGGTGCAGGCGATGAACCAGATGGTCGAGAAGCTCAAGGCGTTGTTTCAGGAGCAGGCTGAGCGCAGTGAAAGACTGCGGGTCGAGTCCTACCAGGACAACTTGACCGGGCTGGCTAACCGGCGTTATTTCGAGATGCAATTGAACGCCCGGGTGAGCAACCCGGAGCAGGCCAGCTCAGGTTATCTGTTGCTGTTGCGGGTCAAGGACCTGGCCGGTTTGAACCAGCGTCTGGGCGGTCAACGCACCGACCAGTTGCTGCGGGCGGTCGGCGAGCAACTGTCGCGTGAGTGCGCCAGATTCCCGGAAACCCAGAACCTGGTGACGCGCATTCGCGGYGGTGAATTCGCCGTGCTGGCGCCTGGTCTGGTGCGCGAAGAGGCGCTGCAACTGGCGCAGAGCCTGGACAGCGCGCTGGCCAGTCTGCATGCAACCGGGGCAACCGATGTGGCGTCGGTGGCGTCGATCGGGCTGGCGCCGTTTGCCCATGGCGACACGCCGCAGGCGGTGTTGAGCCTGGCGGATCAGGCGTTGTCACAGGCAGAAGCCGAGGGTGAGATGAACTGGGCGTGCCTGGATCACGGCGCAGCGGCCATTGTCGGCGACGATCACCATGCGTGGCATACCTTGCTCGATCAGGCACTGGATCAGCAGCGATTCGAGTTGTACTTCCAACCGGTCGTGGCCAGTCAGGACACGCAGTTGGTGCTGCATTACAAAGTGCTCTCGCGCTTGCTCGATGAGCAGGGTCAGACCATCCCTGCCGGGCGCTTCCTACCGTGGCTGGAGCGTTTTGGCTGGACCGCGCGGCTGGACCGTCTGATGCTGGAACGGGTGTTGGCGCAGATGGCCGGCCATGAAGACTCGCTGGCGCTGAACCTGTCCGCCGCCACCCTGGCTGATCCGCAAGCCCTGAACAAAGTCTTCGAAATCCTGCGCGAGCATTCCAGTCTGGGACCACGCTTGACCCTGGAGATCGGCGAAGAGCAATTACCTGATCAGGCCGTGCTCGAACAGCTGACCCGTCATCTGCGTGAGCTGGGCTTCTCCCTGAGCCTGCAGCGTTTTGGCGGTCGCTTCAGCATGATCGGCAACCTGGCACGGCTGGGGTTGGCTTATCTGAAAATCGATGGCAGTTACATCCGCGCCATTGATCAGGAAAGCGATAAGCGTCTGTTCATCGAAGYCATCCAGCGCGCCGCGCACAGCATCGATCTGCCGCTGATTGCCGAGCGAGTGGAGACCGAAGGGGAGTTACGGGTGATTCGCGAGATGGGTGTGTACGGCGTGCAAGGGCAGTTGTTTGGTGAGCCGAAGCCCTGGCGGGAGTGACACGCAAAGATCGCAGCCTGCGGCAGCTCCTACGGGCATGCACAAATCCATGTAGGAGCTGCCGCAGGCTGCGATCTTTTAAATCAACCCGCCTTCATCTTCATTAATCAGGTGACTCAAACCACCCAGCGCTTCACGGGCCTGGGTCCGGTCCATCAGTTTGGCTTGCGCGGCCGCTGGCAGGTCGGTGATGCGAATCACCCCTTTGCTGGCGAGCACCTGAATCAGGTCGTCGAGTACCCGGATCATCTCCAGGTCGCTTTGCTTGAGCTGCTTGAGGCTGGTCTCCATCACTTCGTTGGCGTACCAGGCCTGGATCTCATGGTGATCGGAGGGCAGCGTTTCCGTAGCCTCTGCGTAAGCCGTAGCTTCCACGCGCACCAACTGGCCTTGCGCATCGCGTTGCACGTAGAACATCGAAAATCCCTCATGAATGAACCCGCGTCGTGCTGTCAGCAGGATAGGCCAACGCGTACGAGTATGCGGTGCCACGACGAAATCGTCACCCGATGGTGACTGACAGCAACGTGACGGCCGCTCATTACGAGCGGCCGTCAAGGGCTTGATCAGGTGTTGTTGTGGTCGATCTTGATGGTCGGGTCGCTACCGGCGATCAGCGAATTGATGCTCTGACCGGACCAGTTATTGCCTTCCAGTTTGATCGTCACGTCAGCGTTGGCCACGCCGCCGGCCGCGTTGAGCTTGCCTTCGGAGCTGACCTGCAACGTCGACACACCATCAACCGTGTTGATTTTCAGGAAGTTATCGATGGTGCTGCCGCTTTCGCCCTGCAACAGATCATGCAGGTCGATCCGGTCGCCTTCGCTGGCCTTGAAGTCCTTGATCACATCGTTACCGGTATCGCCGGCCTTCCAGACGAAGGTGTCGGCACCCGATCCGCCAATCAGGATGTCGTTGCCCTGACCACCGATCAGCGTGTCGTTACCCGTACCGCCCAGCAGGATGTCATTGCCCTTGCCACCGTCGAGGATGTCGTTGCCGCCCTGGCCGAAGAGGATGTCGTTACCGGCACCGCCCAACAGCGTGTCATTACCGTCATGAGCGCCGGACACATCGAACGCGGTGTAGTGCTCAGTGATGTACTGGTGCACGTTGCTGGTGGTGACTTTGCTGACATCCACGCCGGTCTGCTGGGCCACGAAGGCCTGCATGGCCTGGTAACCCTCACCGGCAATGCCGTTGAAGCTCACCAGGTCGCCGAACAGGATGTCATTTCCGTCGCCGCCACTGACCGTATCGGCGCCCGGCATGGTCGCTTCGGTGTGACCGATGATCGAGTTGGCCAGGTTGGCCGGGTCGATGTTGGTTTGCGGTTTGCCGTCGGTGTCGAACGGTTTCAGGTCGCTGAGGCTGACATCGTTGTTCAGGCCGATGGCCTCGACCTGCGACAACTTGCCGAGCAACGCGAAGCTGTCGTTGGAGTTGCTGGTGGTACTGCTATCGGAGCTGTAGCCCGTACCGGCCAGTTTCGACAACTCATAGGTGCCATCTCCTTGAGCGTGGAGCATTCCCAGGTCTTTGCTGACCCAGCGGTTGCCGGTATAGGTCTGCAGCGTTGTCGAACCATCGCTGCCGATGGAGAGGTAGTGCGTGTTGTCCAGGTACTTGGAGAACGTGTTCCCTAGCGTGTAGTTGCTGGTCGTGACGACGTCGTCCAGCTTGGCGCCACCGCTGTACAACGTCGGGTTGGTCTGTTCGCCGGACTGGTAGAACGTTGGCTGTCCGTCGGTAATGAAAAACGTCAGGTTGGTCGCGCTGCTGTTACCAGTGGCCATGCTGCTCTGGAAGAAGTTGGCCGTGGTCTTGAACACGTCTTCGTAGTTGGTGCCGCCGCCGGAAGCCATCGAGTCCAGCACCGACTTGAGCAGGGTCAGGGCATTCGGGTCATTCAGGTTGACCGCAACCTGCTTGTTGACCTGGGTATCGAAGTCCGCGAGGAAGACATTCACCGTGCCCGAAGTGCTGGCGCCAAGGCTGTTCTTGAGCGTGTTGAACACTGATGTCAGCGAGTCTTTGGCCGCGTTGATCGAGGAGGCGCTCATGCTGCCCGAGCTGTCGACCATGAACGCAATGTTGTAGTTGGTGCCGGGCACCACGGTCAGCCCGCCGATGTCGGCGATCATGATGTCGTTGCCGTTAGTACCGACGAAATTGTCATCCCCTGAAGTGGCGACCGACGCGTTATACACCGCCGGGTAAACCGTGACCGGGATCTGCGCAGTACTTGGCGCCGAGCCGCCGAGGGACTCGGTGGAAGTCGACGTCACCGTCAGATTGATCGAGCCGTTGAAGTACGGTGGCGGGGTGAGTGTCAGGCTGCCGAGGTTCCAGCCAGTGACGTTCGCTTCGCCGGTGGTCGCCACGGTGAAGGTATGACCTGCGCCATCGCTGAGTACGGAACCGGCTGGCATACCGCCGATTTTCACGCTCAGGCTTTCGGAGCCGTCGGTGTCGGTCAGTGCGGTGGTGATTTTTGACAGATGAACGCTGCCGCCCTCGGCGCCGGTGTTGAGCTTGTAGCCGTCGTAGTAGCCTTCGCCATTGGTGCCGTGCAGGTCGGAGACCGTCACACCAGCATTGATCAGGTCGGTGACGCCCGTGTAGATCGGCACGCCTGCGCTGCTCAGGTCGATGGCAGGTGCGCCGTTGACCGACAGGTTGACGTCGTAGCTGCCTGGACCATTTTGGTTGTGGTGGTAGATATCCAGGGTGTAGTAACCGCTGGTGGTCGGCGTGAACGAGCCGGAGATCTGGCCACCCGCGCCCCACGTGGCACCGGCCACGTTTTTACCGCCGATGGTCACCAGCAAACTGTCGTCAGCGATACCGCTGAAGCTGTAGGTCTTGCCGGCTTCGAGGTAGATCAGCCCGGAAGTTTTAGATGCTGTGCCGGCTGCAACGTTGCTGTCGGACTGCACGTTGCTCACAGTACCGCTGCTGTTCGGAGTACCGGCAGCATCGATCACGGATTTCAGGGTTTCAGCTGGCGCGCCACTACCGCTGGTGCCGAGACCGGCCAGACCAGTCCAGACCTCCTTGATCAGGCCTGTCGAATTCACATTGTTGTCGGCGACGCTGAGTGTTGGCGCATCGGCAACGGGAGTGATATCGACTTTCAGCGTGCCGGTGCTGCCCAGCAGTTGGCCGTCGGTTGGCTGGAACTGGATCTGTGCGTAATCGGCCTGTTGGTTGCCCACGCCGGTGCCGCCGTAGCCATTGGTGCCGGATTCGTTGGCATCAGGCATGAAGCGCAGCTTGCCTGCGTCGATGTCGGCCTTGCTGAAAGTCTGGTTGTTGGCCACGTCTTTCCAGGTCGAACCGTCCAGGTACTGCAACTTGCCGTCGCCCGGCAGCTGGGTGATTTTCACGCCTAGGCTGGCAGCAGGACTGTCGACATCGCTCACACCGAAATTCGACCAGCCGAGGATCAGCGCCGTGTCTTCAGTGCCGGTGACCGCACCGCCGGTAGTGACCGGCGCATCGTTGACCGCGACCACATTGACGGTGGTGGTGGCGACGTTGGAGTAATTGCTGCCATCGGTCACCGTCACGGTGATGGTCCGCGGCGTGGTGCTCGGGTCTTCACTGTTGTTGGTGAAGGTGATGTTCTTGATCTGCTGCATGTAGTCGGCCAGCGTCGCATTGCCGGACAGCGTCAGGGTGATCGAACCATCCTTGCTGTTGGCGTTGATGCTGATGCCGTTGACACTGTTGCCCAGGTTCAGCGAGTCGCCGGGCTGACGGTTGGTCAACACGATGGTGGCGCCGGTCAGCATGGTGCTGTCCGGGTCGGTGATCGTGAGGTCGGTGTCGCCAATCGATACGCCAGGGCCGGTGGTGCCTTCGGTGAAGGTGACGTTGTAATTGGCACCGGTCGCGCCGCTGGAGTTGTTGGCGTCAAGGTCGATGACGGGCGGAGCATCGTTGTCGATGATTGACGTGTTGACGCTGCCATTGGTGCTGCTGACCACCAGGTTTTCGAAGTTGCCACCGCTGGCCGAGTCGATCTTGACCACGATGTTTTCAGTAGGCTCGGTGATCTTGTCGTCGATGGTCGCGATATTGAAGCTGGCGCTGCTGGCGCCCGCCGGGATTTTCACCGTGTACACACCGGTAAAGTCCGAGCCGTCGGTGGCCGTGCCGCTGTAGACGATCTTCAGCGTCACTTCTGTTTGCGCCGGATGCGTCAGGGTCACGGTGTAGCTGGCGGTCTGGCCTTCGGTGACCTGACTGCTGCCGCTGATGCTGACTTCGGTTTTATCGATTGTGTCGGTGACGCTGGTCACGGCAGCCGTTTTATCGGTGACCAGATTCTCGAAGTTACCACCGGTCGCCGTTGCAATCGTCGCCTGGACCTTGCCGGCGTCGAGGTAGACGTCGTCCTTTGGTGCATCGACCACCACGGAACCGGTGGTTTTGCCGGCGTCGATATTGATCACTGCGCCGTTGCTCAGGGTCACGGTCACTGGCGTGCCAGCGGCGTTGGTCAGGGTCGCGGTGTAGGTGATGTGGCCACCTTCGGCCACGGAGCCGGTGGCGCTCAGCGTCAGGTTGGTGGTGTCGACGGTGTCGGTCACGTTGGTGCTGACCGGAGTTTTGTCGGCGACCAGGTTTTCGTAGTTGCCGCCGCTGACGTTGGTGATGGCGTTGGTCAGCGGAGTGTGGCCGACCAGCGCGTCATTCGGTGCGGTGGAGGTCGCGGTGCCGCTGGACTGGCCGACCGGGATGGTGATGGTCTGGCCGTTGGCCAACGTYACGATCACTGCCGAACCGGTGACCGGCGCACTGACGGTGGCGGTGTAGGTGACGGTGCCGCCTTCGGCTGCCGAATCGGTCGCGGTCAGTTTCACCGTCGAGGTGTCGATGGTGTCGGTGACGTTGGTGACCGCAGGTGTGCTGCTGGTGACCAGGTTCTCGAAGTTGCCGCCGGTCGCCGTTGCGATCGTTGCCTGGACCTTGCCGGCGTCGAGATAGACGTCGTCTTTGGGTGCGTCGACCACCACGGAGCCGGTGGTTTTGCCGGCGTCGATATTGATCACTGCGCCGTTGCTCAGGGTCACGGTCACTGGCGTGCCGGCCGCATTGGTCAGGGTCGCGGTGTAGGTGATGTGGCCACCTTCGGCCACGGAGCCGGTGGCGCTCAGCGTCAGGTTGGTGGTGTCGACGGTGTCGGTCACGTTGGTGCTGACCGGAGTTTTGTCGGCGACCAGGTTTTCGTAGTTACCGCCGCTGACGTTGGTAATCGCGTTGGTCAGCGGGGTGTGGCCGATCAATGCATCGTTCGGGGCAGTGGTGGTCGCGGTGCCGCTGGACTGGCCGACTGGAATGGTGATGGTCTGGCCGTTGGCCAACGTCACGATCACTGCCGAACCGGTCACTGGCGCCGAGACGGTTGCGGTGTAGGTGACAGTGCCGCCTTCGGCTGCCGAGTCAGTCGCGGTCAGTTTCACCGTCGAGGTGTCGATGGTGTCGGTGACGTTGGTGACCGCAGGTGTGCTGCTGGTGACCAGGTTCTCGAAGTTGCCGCCGGTGGCGGTGGAGATCGTTGCCTGGACCTTGCCGGCGTCGAGGTAGACGTCGTCTTTTGGTGCGTCGACCACTACGGTGCCGGTGGTTTTGCCAGCGTCGATATTGATCACTGCGCCGTTGCTCAGGGTCACGGTCACTGGCGTGCCGGCCGCATTGGTCAGCGTCGCGGTGTAGGTGATGTGGCCACCTTCGGCCACGGAGCCGGTCGCCGTCAGGGACAGGCCGGTGTTATCGATCGAGTCGGTGATCGTCGTAACGGCTGGGGTGGTGCTYGGGGTCAGCTGCTCGAAGTTGCCACCGGTGGTGCTTTCGATGGTGGTGCTGACGGTGCTGCCGTTTTTGTAGACGTCGTTGGCCGGGGTATCGACCACCACCGAGCCGGTGGTTTTACCAGCTTCGATGTTGATT
>NZ_JBFTLU010000125.1:0-11171 GCF_056396605.1 Pseudomonas sp. 05T35 | reverse complement strand
GGTTTCCAGTGTATGGTTGGCCACTTCTTCGGTGGTCGCTTCGAATTCCAGCAGCGCGTAGAACGGGCAATCGGATTCGAACGGTGCCGGCACGTCGCCGCGCGCGAGGACTTTGGCCAGCGCCTTGTCGGAGAAAAATTCGAATGCGGTCAGGTCGAGCTTGCTCTGGAATGCGTGCAGCACCGGCATGATCGAGTCGAAATCGGCAGTGCCGAGGACCATCGCGGTGAGGTTTTTCGGGGCGCGATCCAGACGCATGGTCGCTTCGACCACAAAACCCAAGGTGCCTTCGGCGCCGATGAACAGTTGACGCATGTCGTAGCCGGTGGCGTTCTTGATCAGGTCGCGGTTCAGTTCCAGCAGGTCGCCCTTGCCGGTCACGACTTTCATGCCGGCAACCCAGTTACGGGTCATGCCGTAGCGAATAACCTTGATCCCGCCAGCATTGGTGCCGATATTGCCGCCAATCTGGCTGGAACCGGCGGAAGCAAAGTCCACCGGGTAGTACAGACCGTGCTCTTCGGCGCGGTTTTGCAGCTGTTCGGTGACTACGCCCGGCTGACACGTCGCAGTGCGGTCGGTCAGG
This sequence comes from Pseudomonas sp. 05T35, assembly GCF_056396605.1. NCBI lineage: Bacteria > Pseudomonadati > Pseudomonadota > Gammaproteobacteria > Pseudomonadales > Pseudomonadaceae > Pseudomonas > Pseudomonas sp. 05T35. The sequence continues at coordinate 10,585 of NZ_JBFTLU010000125.1, read as the reverse complement.
TTCACGTCGAGGATCTGGTTCATATAGTCGAACGAAACCACCACTTCGCCATTGGCTGCCACGGCAGCGGCGGACAGCCCGGTGCGCCCGCCAGACGGCACCAGCGCAATCTTGTGCTCATTCGCCCAACGGACGATGGCCTGGACCTGCTCGGTGGTCTTGGGGATAGTGCCCAAAGGCTGTTCTGCGGCGACGGCGTTCCTGCCGCTCGGGTCAGCATCTGCTGGCCACTTCCCTGCCATTTTTCTCCGGGACACAGGTTTACGCAGATGAGCAAGACTTCTCTCGATAAGAGCAAGATCAAGTTCCTTCTTCTCGAAGGCGTCCACCAATCGGCTGTCGACGTCCTCAAGGCGGCGGGCTACACCAGCATCGAGTACCTGACAGGTTCTCTGCCGGAAGCCCAGCTGAAGGAAAAGATCGCTGATGCGCACTTCATCGGCATTCGCTCCCGCACTCAACTGACCGAAGAAATCTTCGATCACGCGAAGAAACTGGTAGCTGTTGGCTGTTTCTGCATCGGCACCAACCAGGTCGACCTCAACGCTGCTCGCGAACGCGGCATCGCTGTCTTCAACGCACCGTACTCCAACACCCGTTCGGTGGCCGAGCTGGTGCTGGCTGAAGCGATCCTGTTGCTGCGCGGCATCCCTGAGAAGAACGCTTCCTGCCACCGTGGCGGCTGGATCAAGAGCGCGGCCAACTCCTTCGAAATCCGCGGCAAGAAGCTGGGTATCGTCGGTTACGGCTCGATCGGTACTCAACTGTCGGTCCTGGCTGAAGGCCTGGGCATGCAGGTGTACTTCTACGACACCATCACCAAGCTGCCACTGGGTAACGCCACTCAGGTCGGCAACCTGCACGAACTGCTGGCGATGTCCGACATCGTGACCCTGCACGTTCCGGAAACTGCTGCTACCCAGTGGATGATCGGCGAGAAAGAAATCCGCGCCATCAAGAAGGGCGGCATCCTGATCAACGCCGCTCGCGGCACCGTGGTCGAGCTGGACGCCCTGGCGGACGCGATCAAGGACAAGCACCTGATCGGCGCGGCCATCGACGTATTCCCGGTGGAGCCACGCTCCAATGACGAAGAGTTCGAAAGCCCGCTGCGTGGCCTGGACAACGTGATCCTGACCCCGCACATCGGCGGCTCCACCGCTGAAGCGCAAGCCAACATCGGTCTGGAAGTGGCGGAAAAACTGGTCAAGTACAGCGACAATGGTACGTCGGTATCCTCGGTCAACTTCCCGGAAGTGGCCCTGCCGGCTCACCCTGGCAAGCACCGTCTGCTGCACATTCACCAGAACATTCCGGGTGTACTCAGCGAGATCAACAAGGTCTTCGCCGAAAACGGTATCAACATTTCCGGTCAGTTCCTGCAGACCAACGAGAAAGTCGGCTACGTCGTGATCGACGTCGACGCCGAATACTCGGACCTGGCGCAAGAGAAGCTGCAACACATCAACGGCACCATTCGTTGCCGCGTGTTGTTCTAACGCTCAAGCGTCAATAAAAAGGGAGACCCTCGGGTCTCCCTTTTTCATGCCTTATGCAGCAGGGGATGTTTTACAGAGGCCTTCCGGGTTACTAGTCRCCACCCGCACATAGCGAGTCAATGCTTGCAGCAACTGCGAGAAACGATGAGCGTAAAGATCGTCCATCGCCGGCATCATCCAAGTGCTGTTGATCTCCAATTGCACACTTGGCACTCCCAGGCTAGATGCGTATTTAGTGATAGTTTGATTTTTCGAAGCAGCAAAGTAATTGTGCGAAAAGTTTTTAAGTCCTTCCTTGAGCATGGCGTCTGTTAACTCCTGAACAACCTGATCTTTGCCCAGCAACGAACTCCCGTTCATGGTACCGAAATCCACATCATAGGGACGGTAAGAGTTGCTGCCATGCAAGTCGATCAACAACTGAGGCTTCACTTCCTTGATCAGGCTGGCGACTTGCGCCTTGAAATCATTGTCGTCGTAATAATTAGGGTCTGACGGACTCTGAAATTGCGTATAGATCACCGTGGCGCAACCCAGAGTATTTAACATCTTGGCCAAAGCCGCCGTACCACCGCCATCAGCGAATCGGTAGCTACCATCACGCAAAGGCCGTGTAGCGTGAGGCGCTGTCACAATAATCGGAGCACTCCCCCTGAGCACGATAAACCAGGGAGTTCCTGCAGGGGCGGTCTTATCGCTTTGTGCATCGATCTGTTTCTGAATGGTAATAGCTTCTTGGATATTGGGTACATCCACAACAGCTCTGTCGGTTTGAGACAGCGCATAAGATGAGCCGGCAAACAACGTCAGGATTGAGGCAGCCAACAGACGACTATTCATGGGGGAACGTCCTTGAGGAAACAGGATCGGCGTAATTCCTTTCTCGCCGCGAAACAATTGTAGACCACCTCGAAAGACTCAAAAAAAAGCCCGAGGCATTGCCTCGGGCGCTTAACGAACGTCGAACTTAAATACGCCAGATCCAAGACATCCTGTTATTTGACGGTCACGGAGATTTTTTTCGAAACAATCGGCGGATCGAACGGCACGTGGTTCTTGTCGCCCAGCTCCAGTTGCAAGGTGTGCTTGCCCGGCGTCAGGGTCACTTCGGTTTCGGTCTGTGCCTTGCCGAAATGCAGGTGGTTGGCGTCCGCCGGGATCGGCATGTTCTCGACTGGCAACTGGTTGACGTCAATCAGCAGGTGGTGGTGCCCGGTGTGCGGGGTCTGATCGCCGGCCGGCGCCAGGGCAATTTTTTCAACAGCGAATCGGACCTTGAAGGTTTTATCTACAGTCGCACCGTCCGCCGGAGAGACGATATACACCTTCGCACCCGCAGGGGCCTTGGTGCGGGGGACGTCCGCGGCGCTCGCCAGCATCGAAGCGCTGAGCATCAGACCAGCGAGAACTGCACGTGACATAAAGGTTTTCATTCTTTTCTCCAGTTTTGAACTTAATCTTTACGGTTGTGACAACTTCGTGGCGATTCGTTGTCGAAACACCTCAACACCATAGCAAAGCGCACGAAACAGCGCGCCGCACATAACGAATTCAAGGAGTGACCATGCGCTTTCTGCCTGGCCTGATACTGTTGCTGCCCCTTGTGAGCCCYTTTGCTCATGCCGAACTGATCGACGATGTAAACGACCGTGGCGAGTTGCGCATTGCGCTTGAAGCCAACACACCACCGTTCAACTTCAAGGAAGACGGCAAGCTCAGCGGCTTCGAAGTCGAACTGGGCCAACTGCTGGCCAACGAACTGGATGTGCGTGCCGACTTCGTGGTCACTGATTCGGCCGATCTGTTGCCGGGGGTCGAGAGCGGCAAGTACGACGTCGCCATCAACCACATAGCACTGACTCCAGAACTCAAGGATCGTTTCGACTTCAGCGAACCTTATAGTTATTCAAGCGCACAATTGATCGTGCGCCAGGAAGAACAACGCCCGCTCGGCACTTTGCTGGCGCTCAAGGGCCAGTCCCTGGGTGTGGCGCAAGGCAGTCAGTTCGTCGAACAGGCGCGCGGTGTCGAAGGTATTGACCTKCGCAGCTATCCCGACGCGCAGCAACCGCTCAAGGATGTGGCAGACAAACAGATCGACGCAGCCATCAGCGATCGCTTACTGATCCCCTACGCCATTCGCGACAGTCGTCTACCGGTAAAAGAAGGTGCCAAGGTCGGTCCGACCCTGAGCCTGGCGATTCCGTTTCAGAAAGGTAACCCGGCATTCCAGGCCAGCCTCGACCGGGCCCTGCAACGGATCAAGGCGGACGGCCGATTGATGGCGCTGTCGGATAAATGGTTCGGCATGGACGCGAGCCAACCACCGAAACCTTGATATAGAAATGTACGCAATCCTGTAGCAACTGGCGAAGCCTGCGTTCGGCGGCGAAGCCGTCGCAAGCGTCCTAATGCACTACGTCAGGAACTGCGTGGTGTTAGCTCTGCGAGGACTTCGTCCTCGAACGCAGCCTTCGGCAGCTGCTACAAGGACAGTGCAGCCAACGCGAGCGCAGCCTCGGCCAACTCCAGCTCGCTGAACACTTGCACCCCATTGCGGGTCAGCAAGGCTGCGGTGACGCCCTCGCCGCTGACTTTGACCCCGCTGAAGGTCCCGTCATAGGTCAGCCGATTGCCACAGGACGGGCTGTTGGCCTTGAGCACGGCGATGCGGATTGCGTGTTTTCGGACCAATTCCAGAGCCTGATGGGCACCCGAGAGAAACTCGGCGCTGACGTCCTCGCCCTCAGTCGTTATCACCCGTGCAATACCGTCGAGCACCTGGCCGCCCTGCCCACCCGGAATCTCGGCCGCAGCCCGTGGTGTTGGCAAACCGCCGGCGACTTCCGGGCACAAAGGGATCACCCGACCTTCGGCGATCCATTGTTCCAGCTGATTGAACGGCCCGCTGGCCCCACCGTCGTAACGCACGCGGTGGCCCAGCAGACAACGGCTCACCAGAATTTTCTGCATGATCAGAATGGCTCGTTGCCGCGCCGGCGAAACCAGCCCGTCAATGACAGGCGCTCGCGGGTCGCGGGCAGGACTTCATGGGGCACTTCGCCCGACAGGAACACCACCAGGCAACCGCCAGTGGGCACCACATCGTGCTCTCTGCCCYCCTCCAGGTACATCCGCAACTGGCCGCCATGCTCCGGCAGCCAGCTGTCATTGAGATAGATGACCGCCGACACCATGCGCCGGTCGTCGTCGCGAAAGCGGTCGACGTGCTTGAGGTAGAACGCGCCCGGCGGGTAAAGCGCAAAATGGCTCTCGAAATCCTCAAGACCGAGAAACAACCCCCGATTCATCGCCTCGCGCAGGCTGTCCATCAACCCCAGATAACTGTCGCAGGCCGCATCTTGCCCGGGCTCAAGCCACTGAATATGGTCGCCACGAATGCCTTCGCGAATCTCCGAGAAAGGCCCGCGCCCCACTGCCGCTGGCGCCAACTCACCTTCGGCTGCACGTTTACGGCACTCAGCCGCCAGTTCCAGGGTCAGAGCCTGGGGCAGGAAAATATTCTGCTGCGACCAGCCATGTGTAGCCAGGTCGTCGACGATACGTAACAGCAGCGGGTGATCAGAGGGTATTTGCATGGCGCGCATAGTATTCCTGCGCCAGAAAATCCGACAGAGCCGTGTAGCGGAGGATCGTCGGATAAGCTGACGAACCTGATACGAATTCTCGACAACCTGTGTCCGGCCCCGGAGAATAGTCGCCTGCTGACAGGAGTCCTTATGCGCCGTTTGCTTTTTTCACTGTTGATGATCTGCACTTTGCCCGCTTGGGCAGACGGCCACGACCAGTTGTACAAGGTCGCCGGTTGGCCAGACCAACGCGCGCATTTTAACGATGCCCTCACTGCCGCCCAGCAACGCTACCAAAGCAGCCTGCCGCCCGCGGTGTTTCAGGCGCTGGTCAGTAACAGCAACCAGCGCTTTGCCCCGCAAGCCATGGACCATCGAGCCGAAGCGCAACTGCGCAAAAACCTCGCGGACCCTGCACCTGCACTGGCGTTTTTCCAGTCACCACTGGGACGCAAGATCATCGCCGCCGAACTGCTGGCGACCCGCCGCGACCAGTTGGCGAAGAACGCCAAGGGCCTGCCGAAAATCGAAGCCAGCGACACCCGTCAGTTGATCATTGGCCATTTGGCCCAGGCACTGCCGGCGCGCGAAGCCGGTGCCGAAGTCAGCCTGGCGATTGCCGGCGTAGCGGCCGACAGCCTGAGCCAGATGATCCCCGGCCTGCTCGGCGGCGGTCAGGCCCAAGGCATGCTGGACGGCCAGCGTCAGCGCTTGATGGATCAAATCGGCTCCGACTTGAACAACACGTTGCTGTACGTCTATCGCGACTTATCGGATGACGAACTGGAAGAGTTCGCCACCTTTGCCGAGTCCTCTGAAGGTAAGGCGTATTACCGGGCGGCGTTGGCAGCGATTCGGGCGGGACTGGCGGTGGGGAAAAGCACCTCGAGCCTTAGCCAGTAAGCTTCTGCGTCTGGAAGATCGCCATCGTCGGAACGCCGCCCGGAGCAGGCTCACTCCCACACTGGATTTGTGAACGACATAAAACCAATGTGGGAGCGAGCCTGCTCGCGATGGCGTCATAACAGTCGCTAGAAATTTCGCCCTTTGATGCGCTTGGTCAAAAACCCGAAATACTCCTGGCGCAACGCCGGGGTTTCATTCGCCAGATGATGGCGGGCCTCGGGCAGTTTCAACACCTGCGGCCGGTCGAACTTGCTCCCCAGCACGTCAAGGTTGTGTTCCCAGTCCACCGTCATGTCCGCCTGCCCCTGGACGATCAGTGGTCGACGGCTGCTGTGCGGAGCCGCTTCAATGCGCTTGATCCACCGCGCCAGCGCCCCGACCCACACGCTCGGCAAACGCAGCGGTTGTAGCGGATCGGCTTGCAGGAATGGCAAGAACGCCGGGTCGTTGGTGTTCTCGCTGAAGCGCCGGGCGATGCCTTTGACGAAAGGCTTCATCAGGTAATAGCTGAAGTGCGACCAGCCCCAGGAGCGCGGCCGAACCAGCGGCGCAAGCAGTATCACCTGCCCTTGCGCAGGACTGTCCGCGCCAGCGTTCAACACGTGATCGATAACAATCGCACCGCCCGTACTCTGCCCGCACAGGTGCCACGGTTGCGGCAGATCCAGCGACCGCGCCTCAGCGAACAACCCTTGCAGCGCCGCCTGATACTCGGCGAAATCCTCGATACTCGCGCGCTCGCCACTGGACAACCCATGCCCCGGTAAATCACAGGCGATCACCACGAACCCCTGATCCAGCGCCCATTCGATCACATGCCGATACAGGCCCATGTGATCGTAGAAACCGTGGAACAGGAACATCGTCGCCACCACCCGCTGCGGCCACCAGACCTGGCTGACCAACTGATAGTCACCGACCTTGAAACTGCCAAGCCCGCGTTTGACCGGCACACTGCGCTGCGGGAAATCCAGCCCATAAAAATGCTGATAAGCCTGCGCCTCCTCCGACAACGGCTGCGCCTCGGCCAAGGGCCGCAGGCTGGCACGCAGATGATCGGGGTTGAAGGTGGCAGGCATCACGGGTTTCCAGGCAAAGCGCAGAGCGCAAAACAGACTTTATGGGCCTGCGATATTCATCTGTCGCGGCAAGCATGGCAAGCTACGCGACCTTCGAGGATGGTTCCGTATGCGTCCGCACTACCGCACGACACTGCTTGCCAGTCTGCTCGCCCTTGTGTGTGCCGGCGCGCTGTGGGCCGCCTATGACTGGTTTCAGGGACGCTACCTGCGGGCATTCAGCTCGCACACGGCGTTGTTTTCCGGTGATCCGCTGAGCCTTCCCGCCAATCTGGCAGGCCCCGGTGCGATTCGGGTCGTGCACTTCTGGGACCCGGCCTGCCCGTGCAACGTCGGCAATCAACAGCACCTGGCCGAACTGCTTGAGCACTTTGTGCCGCAAGGCGTTGAGTTTTATGCGGTACAGAAGCCCGGTAGCCAGGGTCAGTTACCCAGTACCTTGAGCCGCCTGAAAACCCTCGACACCTTGCCAGGCTCCGAACAAATCCCTGCAAGCCCGGCGGTCGCGATCTGGGACCGCAGCGGCAAACTGGCGTATTTCGGGCCCTACAGCGAAGGCCTGACCTGCAACTCCAGCAACAGCTTTATCGAACCGATCCTCCAGGCACTGAGCGAAGACCGCCCGGTGAGCGCCACGCATACCCTCGCGGTGGGCTGCTACTGTCCATGGGCACACTAGGGTCTGTACGAGAACTCGCCGAGCGGCGATCAGGCAAGGCAAAAACAGGCGAGGAACGGCTGGGGTCGCACCCGACTTTAGGCCCCTAAATGAGCATTCCGAGCCTGTTTTTAACGCAGCCTGGTCGATGCGCAGGCAGTTATCGTACAGAGCCTAAGGCATTCCGGACTTTTCAAGGAAGGTAATGCTCGGCACAGAGGGTCTGTGCTAAATGTTTGCAGCCTTAGACGGCGGCAATTTCGAATGCACAAGGAGTCACCATGAAACGCGTTCTGACCCTGCTGGCCCTGCTACTCGTCGTCCTCGCGGCTGGCGGTGGCTGGTATGTGTACAGCAAGCAACCGACGCGTCAGGGCCAGGTGGAATTGCAACGCCTGCAAGGCTCGGTGACGGTGCGCTACGACGAACGCGGCGTGCCGCATATTCGCGCCGAGAACGAAACCGACCTCTATCGCGCCCTCGGTTATGTACACGCCCAGGACCGGCTGTTCCAGATGGAAGCCATGCGTCGCCTGGCCCGTGGCGAGCTGGCCGAAGTCCTCGGGCCAAAACTGATCGACACCGACAAACTGTTCCGCAGCCTGCGCATCCGCGAGCGCGCCGAAAGCTACGTGGCCGCACTCGACCGCCAGTCTCCGGCGTGGAAGGCGCTGCAAGCTTATCTGGACGGGATCAACCAGTATCAGGACACCCACGCAGCGCCGATAGAATTCGACGTGCTGGGCATCCGCAAACGCGCGTTCACCGCCGAGGACACCGTCAGCGTCGCCGGCTACATGGCCTACAGCTTTGCCGCGGCGTTTCGCACCGAACCGTTGCTGACCTATGTACGCGATCAGCTGGGCAGCGATTACCTGAATATCTTCGACCTCGATTGGCAGCCCAAAGGCGTGCTGGCCAAACGTCCGTCCAGCAAAGCCCCGGTGCTCTCCGCCGCTGACTGGAAAGACCTCAACGCCATTGCGCGCCTGAGTGAGCAAGCGTTGGCCGACAACGGCCTGCCACAGTTCGAGGGCAGTAACGCCTGGGTGGTTTCCGGTACTCGCACCCAAAGCGGCAAACCGCTGCTGGCCGGTGATCCGCACATTCGTTTTTCGACGCCGTCGGTGTGGTACGAAGCGCAACTCTCGGCGCCGGGTTTCGAGCTTTACGGGCACCATCAGGTCCTGGTGCCTTTTGCTTTCCTCGGCCACAACCTGGACTTCGGCTGGAGCCTGACCATGTTCCAGAATGACGACCTCGACCTGATCGCCGAAAAGGTCAACCCGGACAATGCCAACCAGGTCTGGTATCACGGCAAGTGGGTCGACATGGTCAACACCGAGCAGCAGATTGCCGTGAAGGGCCAGGCGGCGGTCACGTTGATCCTGCGTCAATCGCCCCATGGCCCGATCATCAACAACGTGCTCGGTGCCAGCGCCGGCAAGACGCCGATCGCCATGTGGTGGGCATTCCTCGAAACCCAGAACCCGATCCTCGAAGGCTTCTATCAGCTCAATCGTGCCGACACCCTGGCCAAGGCCCGCGCGGCGGCGGCCAAGGTTCATGCGCCGGGGCTGAATATCGTCTGGGGCAATGCCAAGGGTGACATTGGCTGGTGGGCAGCGGCACAACTGCCTAAACGTCCGGCCGGGGTCAAACCGTGGTTCATACTCGACGGCAGCACCAGTCAGGCTGACAAGGAAGGTTTCTACCCCTTCAGCGCCAACCCGCAGGAAGAAAACCCGGCGCGCGGCTATATCGTCTCGRCCAACTTCCAGCCGGTTTCGCCGACGGGCATGGAGATCCCTGGCTACTACAACCTGCCGGATCGCGGTCAGCAGCTCAATCGCCAGCTCAGCGACAAGAGCGTGAAGTGGAACATCGACGCCAGCCAGAAACTGCAACTGGGCACCACCACCGACTACGGCCCTCGCCTGTTGGCCCCGCTGTTGCCGGTACTGCGTGAAGTGGTCAGCGACCCGCAAGAGCTGCAACTGGTGGAGCAACTGGCCAAGTGGAAAGGCGATTACCCGGTGAACTCCACCAGCGCCACCCTGTTCAACCAGTTCCTGTTCAACCTCGTCGATGGCGCACTGCACGACGAACTCGGCGACAGCTTTTTCGAGACCTTGCTCTCGACCCGCGTGATCGATGCCGCACTGCCTCGGCTGGCTGCCTCCGCGAACTCGCCGTGGTGGGACAACCGCAACACACTCGGCAAGGAAACCCGCGCCGACATCGTCAAGGCTGCGTGGCAGGCGAGTATCGCCCACCTGAAAACCACCCTCGGCCCTGACCCGGCGCAATGGCTATGGGGCGATGCCCACACCCTGACCCACGGCCATCCGCTGGGCATGCAAAAGCCGCTGGATCGAATTTTCAACGTCGGCCCGTTCGAGGCTCCCGGCAGCCACGAAGTGCCGAACAACCTCTCGGCAAAAATCGGCCCGGCGCCATGGCCTGTGACTTACGGCCCGTCGACCCGCCGGATCATCGACTTCGCCGACCCGGCGCACGGCCTGACCATCAACCCGGTCGGCCAAAGCGGTGTGCTGTTCGATTCACACTACGATGACCAGGCCGAAGCCTATATCGAAGGCGTCTACCAGGAGGCGCATTTCAATGAAGAAGAAGTCACGGCCAATACCCGCAGCACCTTGAAGCTGTTGCCGGCGCGGGTGGCGCAGTAGATCGAGATTGTTGTTGGCAGGGCTGCCGTCATCGTCGGAACGCCGCCCGGAGCAGGCTCGCTCCCACAATTGATTTTCTTCGTACACAAAAACTGTGTGCACTGAAGATCTAATGTGGGAGCGAGCCTGCTCGCGATGAGGCCCTGACAGGCCACCCAGC